>CAZXYB010000075.1:0-5561 GCA_964644855.1 uncultured Atribacterota bacterium
TCTAAAAGCTTGTTTTGCTGGAAAAAGTAAAATTATTGGTTCTGAGATAGGGGGCAACTGTTGGACCGACAAATCCTTCCTTTGTCTGTCTTTTTTTAGATATCATATCTACTGCCTTTAACATATCCACTACACTGGTATTAAATCTCATATTCTTGATTGCCCTTCCCAGCTTCCCATCTTCTATTAAGAAAGTCCCGTCTCTGGTCATTCCGGTTAATTGAATACTCATAGGATTTAGTATATTTACATAGTGAAATCGGGAAATATAGATACCTTTTTTGGTGTCAGAAATCATTTCATCAATAGTGCTGTCTCCTTCTTCCATCACTAGATTAAAGGGAAGTGCTCCAAAAGAAGCATATTCTGGCGATAAAGTATTACCGGTACATTTTCTATTGTATTTTAGAGCGGTAAGATGGTCATATACTCCGTCTTTGACTACCCCATCTTTAATAAGATATATCTTTTCCCGAGGATATCCAACTAAATCAAAAGGTAGTGGCATGGTAAGTTCATCAAAAGGATCATCAGAAACGGTTATAGTCTCCTGGAAAATCTTTTTGCCTTGATTGTGACAGATAAAACTCTTTCCCTCCATAATCGTTTTGCCATTAAAAGCAGTATAGCCGGCATAGTTTAAGATTTCCGCAACTGCTTCCGGAGAAAGGATGACCGTATAGACCCCCGGGTCAATTTCTATTTGTTCTACATTTTTTAAAGCAGTCTCTAATAATTCATTGGTTACTTTTTTTATATTAAAATTATTAACATCACTGTCTATAAAGGAGGTATGCGCAGTAGAATTATCTCGGGTGATAACACAATTAAAATCTACTTTAGTCCCCCGGTCAAAGGCAAAAACTCCTTTTGAATTAGCCACTAGAAGGGTAGATTCTTCCGTTTTAAAAGCTCCCGCCGCCTCATACCCTCTTTTGTTTACTTCTTTTATTAGTTGTTTTACTAATTGAGCTCGATTTAGAGGGGTAAAATCAGCAGTAACTTTAGAATATTTACTTTTTATTTTGTATGATTGAGGTGTAAGTAACTGATAATGATAATCTAATTTGGGGGTAACTTTGGTCACTTCGATTGCCTTTTCTATATTTTTTGATATAGTGGCCTCATCAATACTGTTCATCTGCACTGCACCAATTCTATTTTCGTTTATTATCTTTACAGTTAAATTTAGATCGGCTTCCGCTACATTTTGGTGAATATAAGACTCTGCAAATCTGGTAAGCTCACTTTTCTCCCTTGATGCAATTATTTCAAAATCGTAATTTTTAAGAATATTTTTGACCTTATTAACAAGTTCTTTCCCTGAATTTATATCTTTCATTTGGAAGCACCTACCTTTACCTTTCTGAATCTCGCAGGGGATGTGCCATGTGCCACATGCATTGCTTGCCCTGGCTGTCCTTTGCCACAATTCGGTACACCCCAGATATGCCAATATTTTTCAGAGCTTATCCCATCACAAGATTTCCAAAACTCCGGAGTTATACCTTGATAGACTGCGTTTTTATAAATTTTTCCTAATTTTCCATTTTTTATTTCCCGGGCTATTTCTGTACCAAATTGGAAGTTTATCCTCTTATCATCTATGCTCCAACTCTTATTATAATCTAAATATAAACCTTCCTTTATATCTCCTATAAGTTTATCCAGCTCTAAATTTCCCGGTAACAAATTGATATTGGTCATCCTAACCAGGGGAATTCTGTTCCAATTTTCTGCCCGGGCAGCACCATTACTCGGCAATCCCAATTTAAAGGCATCTTCTCTGGACATTAAATAACCCACAAATTTTCCTTTATCTATCAGAAAACTTTTAGAGGCGGGAACACCTTCGTCATCATAACCAAAAGTACCTAAACCTCCCGGAACAGTTGCGTCAGCTACTATAGTTACCTTCGGACTTCCGTAGGTGAAATTATTTAATTTATCCAGAGTTAAAAAACTTCCTCCGGCATAGCTAATTTCCTTCCCTAAAACCCTGTCTAATTCTACCGGATGCCCACAGGATTCATGAACCTGAAGAGCAAGCTGAGATCCTCCCAATATAATATCCATTATCCCGGTAGGAGCAGGAGGAGCAACTAATAATTGATTAGCCTCTTCCGATATTCTCTCGGCATTTTCTAATAGATTCATCTCTTCGATAAATTCGTATCCTCGGGTAGCGTAATCCCCTCCAAAGCTGGAAGGATAAGAACGTTTTTGGAAATCTCCTTCACCGATAGCATAAGCAGTAATTCCCCCTCCGGATTCAAATATAGTCTGTTCGAGCTCAGAACCTTCGGAAGATACAAATATTTTATCGGTCTTATAAAAAATAAATAAACCTTCGCTTTTCTTTACTTTATCTTTTATCATCATTTTGGTAGCTTTTACCAAAAGGTCTATTTTTTCTGCAGGACTAACCTGGAAGGGATTTTTAGTTATCGGAGTAATGTAAGTGTCGATATGTTTATCTTCGGAAGCAAGCCTAACATCTTCTTTTTTAGTAAGAGCCGAGGCTCGGGCAATATCCAAAGCTTTAGCAGCTGTTTCTTGTAAAGATGCTTTGTCTAAATTATTAGAAGCAGCAAACCCCCAGGCACCATCCGCTAATACTCGTATCCCTACCCCTCGACTAGTTGAAACATTATAGGAAGATAAGATACCATTTTCTACTTCAATGTTCTCTTTTTCGGTTTGAACAAATCTTAAATCAGCGTAGTTTACTTTTGGTTCTAACCAATCTAAAATATTTTTTAATATCTCTTTCATTTTCTATTAATCACCACCTATTTATTATTGATATATATAGTGTAAATACTACTACAACTATACTAAAAAACCCTTCTTTTTTAGAAAAAAAATGACAGGGGACGGTCCTTTGTCATTTTTTAAGAATCACCCAGGACTGCGATAGCAGCTCCACCAATACCGATATGTACACTTAAAGCGGGGGATGCTTCGGAAATCATTACTTTTGAAGAATTAAAGACATTGCGAATTTTATAACCGTACCATTGAGCTAACTCCGGTGCAGCTACATGAGTAATACCAAAACGAGGATTTTTAACACTTTTTGCAAATCGGATCGCCAAATCTAAAGTTTTACGCACTACCCTTTTTTGTCCAATTACTTTAGCAACTTCGACAATATTTCCATCAGAATTTACAGTCAAAATAGGTTTCAAATTAAGAAGCGTACCTAAAAGTCCTTTAGTTTTACTCAAACGCCCACTACGTATTACATATTTTAAAGTAGGTATACTGATAAAGATTTTAACATTGTCAGTAGCAATTTTTAGCCGGTTAATAATTTCTTCAAGCTTAAACCTTTCTTGAATTAATTGAGCCGCCTCAGCAACTAACAATCCTAAAGCAACTGAACTTGTTTTACTATCGACAATGTGAATTTTATTACTGTACTCCATATCCTTACAACCCATACGCGCACCCTGAATCGTTCCGCTTAATTTTTCCGAAATATGTAAAGAGATTATCGATTCGTATTTTGAGGCAATTTTATTATAAGCTTCTGTAAAAAGAGCCGGAGAGGGTTGAGAAGTAGATAACTTTTCATTGGAGGTCTCTAAAATATGAATAAAATCCTTTGGTTTAACTTCTACCTGGTCTAAATAGCTCTTTTCCCCAACTTGAATCACTATAGGTACAATCTGAATATTATACTTTTTAATTATTTCTGGCGGTAAATCACAGGTTGAATCAGTTACCAACCCGATACTTCTTGTTTGAGTATCAAGTTTAATCTTAGTATGCTGTTTTTGCATATCATCAACTTTAGTTTTGACAATAGTTCCGAATTCAGACAATTCAGCAAAAACATCTTCTGGTTTATCAGTATGAATATGAATATGGGCTTTGTTTTTAGAACCGGCAATGATCAGTGAGTCCCCCAAAAAAGAAAGTTTTTGTTTAATTGTCTTTAAATCTAAGTCAATACCTTCAAGCAAGCATTCAGTACAGAACTGAAAATTAATTCCGGAATCAACTTTATCTAAATTAAAATTTCTCATTTTATCGGTAGTAGAAGCAATCGCTTTTAATGATTTAACTTTTCCATATTCAATAAAATTAACTATCCCCTCTAATATATTAACAAAACCCTGTGCCCCCGCATCGACTACACCTGCCTTTTTTAATATCAATAGTTTATCGGGTGTTTTAGCCAGGGAATCCTTTGCTTTAGATAATGATTTTTTAAAAAGTTCAGCAAAATCAGGAGTGTAAGGAGCATGTTCGGTAAGATAGTTTGCCCAAGTTTTCATTACTGTAATGATGGTGCCTTCTTGAGGATGAGAAATGGCTTTCCGGGCCTGCTCCGCCGCTTTAACAGCGGCACTAGCAAAAGCCTCTGTTGAGAGACGAACTTTACCACGAGTTGCATCTGCCAGGCCTTGAAAAAATTGAGCTAAGATAGCACCGGAATTACCACGGGCTCCGGTTAAAGCCGAATCGGCAATAACACTACTAATCTTGGCAAAAGAAGATTCCTTACATTTTTTTATCCCTTTTACAATGCTGTTCATAGTAGCTACCATATTAGTACCTGTGTCCCCATCGGCTACCGGAAAAATATTAATATCGTTTAGGTACTGTTCCATCTGATTTATTCGTTGAGCAGAATTTATAATAAAACGTTTAAATCGAATACCATTTAAATATTTTATTTGAATTTTCATTTTAAAGTATTCTTACTCCTTCTCTATATTATTTAATTTTTATGCCAGAATGATTACTACTATTTATAGTATACTATCTTTTTCTTTAAAATCCTTCTTTTTTTTATAATTTTCTCCCTGCAATGCATTATTGTGATACTACGCGTCTTGTTTTTCGTATTTTGTAAGGGCAAATGAAATTTGTGCCCTCCCCATGCAATTTCCTTATAGACAGGCGAGACGCCTGTCCTACGGGAGGGCGTCGTATTGCTATACGCCGGTTACCCATTACACACTTAGTAAACTGGCTAACTGGGTAACCGGTAGACTGGGCAACTAATTAACAAAATATATACTGCTTTGCTTCACCTGTTCTTCGCTTATTTCCTCCCACACTTGACTGTAAATATCAATCTGTTTTTGATAAACCTCGACTAATTTAGGATAATCCTTCTCGTTTTTCGGCCGGTCAGTTTTATAATCTATCACCACCCAGCCATCGACTTCTTTAAAGACCAGGTCGATAGTCCCGGATAAAACAACCGGGCGGGAATCCTGCCCGGCTAATTCAGTATAAAGAGGATGAGCAGGTTTAATGTTTATAGTAAAGGGGACTTCACTATATTTAAATTCTGCTTTTTTCAGGCGCTGATATAAATCGCTTTTTTTAAATTTCCGGATAATCCCCGCCAATTCCTCTTTTCTCTTTAGAGATATCCCCTGGTTTTCCAGGGCTCTTTCTATACGCAAAGATAATAACTGTTCATCGGGACCTTCTTTGATTAAATAATCAAAGATTCTATGAACGGCACTTCCCCAGGCTGTTCCACCAACATTAACTGTGGCAATCTTTTGGTGCTTCTCTTCATCTTTAAAATCAGT
>CAZXYB010000076.1:0-2424 GCA_964644855.1 uncultured Atribacterota bacterium
CCAATTTGTCTATTTGTAGGACAGGCATCTCGCCTGTCTATTATTTTTCTCAACCGTCTTAAATTATTATAAGAAGATACAGTGCGTTGTATCTCTACCTTATAAGGGCGTATGCAATACGCCCTTACTTCTGGCTCCTATATTCTAAATTTTCCTTTTCTTCTACACTATATTCTATACGATATACTATATACTTATTTCTCTTTTAGTTTCTTTTTTGTATTAATTTTAAATTTTGAGTTATGATTTTACACTTTGCGCTTTTCGCTTTTATTTTTTTCTTATCCACTATGTGCTATTAGTTCTTCCTCTTCACTAAATACTATTCACTAACGACTAATCTAATAATCCAGATCCTTCACTTCTAAGCTATGTTGATATATAAAATCTCTTCTGGGCTCAACCTTGTCCCCCATTAAAACTGTAAACATGGTTTCTGCTTCTATAGTATCTTCCAATTCTATTCTCTTTAAAACTCTGTTTCCCGGGTTCATAGTGGTCTCCCATAACTGCTCAGGATTCATTTCTCCTAAACCTTTATACCTCTGAATCCGGGGATTGCCGTCTATCTCTTTTAGTTTATCATTTAGCTCCTGCTCGTTAAATAAATAATAGCTTTTTTTATTATGTTCAAGTTTATAGAGAGGGGGCTGGGCAATATAAATATTTCCTTTTTCGATTAACGGTTTCATATAACGGAAGAAAAAAGTTAAAAGTAAGGTTTTTATGTGGGCCCCGTCGACATCTGCATCAGTCATTATAATAACTTTATAGTATCTTAGTTTTTCAATATCTAAATCTTCTCCAATGTTTATACCTAAAGCGGCAACCATAGATTTTATTTCGTTATTATCTAGTATTCTATGCAAGCGCGCTTTTTCTACATTTAGAATTTTACCCCTTAAAGGAAGGATAGCCTGAAATCTCCTGTCTCTCCCTTGTTTAGCAGAACCTCCCGCAGAATCGCCCTCTACCAAAAATATCTCTCTAAATAAGGGATCTTTTTCCGAACAATCAGCTAATTTCCCGGGAAGAGTCCCTAATCCCAATATTCCATTTTTTTGCCGGATTAGATTTCGAGCTTTTCTGGCTGCCTCCCTGGCGGTTAAGGCAGAAATAGATTTGGCCAGTATCTTCTTACTTACACTTGGATTCTCGTTAAGAAAATTGTTTAGTCCTTCTCCTACAATAGAAGATACTACCCCTCTTACCTCGCTGTTCCCTAGTTTAGTTTTAGTCTGGCCTTCAAATTGAGGGTCTAATAGTTTTACACTAATTACGGCGGTTAATCCCTCTCTTACATCATTTCCAGAAAGATTGTTTTCTCCTTCTTTTAAAGGTGATTTTTTACCATTAGACAATAAATTGTTGCGGGCATAATCGTTTATTACTCTGGTTATAGTCGCTTTAAACCCTGCTAAATGGGTCCCGCCTTCTTCGGTATTTATATTATTAGCAAAAGAAAGGATATTTTCTGTATAACTGTCATTATATTGTAATGCGACCTCTACTTCTATATCATCTTTCTTCCCCTTAAAACAGATGGGCACTGGGAGTAAAACGTCTTTACTTTTGTTCAAGTGGCTAACAAACTCACTTATTCCCCCATTGTATTTATAAGAAACTTCTTTATTCTCTTCCCTTTCATCTTTTAAATTAATTTTGACCCCGGCGTTTAGAAAAGCAATTTCTCTTAACCGGTGAGTAATAGTATCAAAATTAAAGTTGGTGTCTTCAAAAATAGTCTGGTCAGGCTTAAAGGTAATTTTGGTTCCGATGAGGGAAGATTTTCCTATATTTTTTAAGTCAGTTACTGCATCCCCTCTTTCAAATCTTTGAAAAAATATTGCTGAATCTCGATATACCTCTACTTCCAGCCATTCTGAAAGAGCATTTACAACTGAGATGCCTACACCGTGCAGTCCACCGGTGACCCGGTATCCGCCTCCTCCAAACTTACCGCCGGCGTGGAGTTTAGTCAGCACTATAGTTACCGCCGGTAATTTGGTTTCTTTGTGAATATCTACCGGTATCCCCCGCCCATCATCGGTTACAGTAGCGCTGTTATCCGGATGAATAAGCACTTCTATATTTTTACAATAACCAGCCATCGCTTCATCGATGCTGTTATCTACCACTTCGTCTAAAAGATGATGCAGCCCTCTACTGGATGTGCTCCCGATGTACATACTGGGCCTTTTCCTGACCGCCTCTAAACCTTCTAAAACTTGTATCTGTTTAGCAGTATATTGATTATCTTTATTGTTAGTTTTCTTTTTTCTTTTTGGCAATGGTATAAACTCCCATCAAAATGAAACCGCAGCTTTCCGCTACGGTTTTTATTTTTATAATTTGCTGTGAAGACTCAATTTATTATTTAAAAACCTTATTAATTTTACTATATTATAGCGCTTATGTCAAAAT
>CAZXYB010000076.1:2524-5532 GCA_964644855.1 uncultured Atribacterota bacterium
ACACCCTTTTTATTATCCCCTTAAATCCCTGTTTAATCATCTTTAAACTGAGGCCTTCGGACTTTAAATAAGATGTTAGAAATTATTTTTTCCCCCGCTTCCTGGTTAATTTTTCCAATAAGTTCTCCTTTTCTTAAATTCAGTTCATTAGCCCAAACATTGCTTTTTACAGCTAAAAAGAGGCACTTATCCTGTATTTTAATTGGCTGGGAAGATAGAGCAATCTCTTTGCCTGCCAGATTTTCCCAATTATCAATTATTTGATAACCTTTTATCTTTTTAATCCATTTTTTCTTTTTTAAAAAACTTTCTAAGGCTGCTTTAAAGGGAATTATATCTTTTTTTTTCATAAATTAATTACCTTCCCTTCTTCAATTTTAAATATTCTGCTTTTTACTTTAATACCACTATTAAAGTAGTCCAGATTTATACTGGTAATAAAAGTTTGGACCTTTTTGTCAATAATTAATCCTAATAAAAAATGTCTTCTGTCTTCATCTAATTCTGACATAACATCATCTAAAAAAAATATAGGGTATACCCCTTCTTTTTCTTTAATTAGTTCCAGTTCGGATAATTTCAAAGATAAAATAGCTGTTCGTTGCTGGCCTTGTGAGCCGTAAGAAGCGACATTAAAACCGTTGATATATACCGAAAAATCATCCCGATGGGGACCGAGCAAGGTGGCCCTCTGTTCTATTTCTTTCTCTATGTATTCTTCTAATTTATCTTTAAATTTTTTGTTTATTGAAGAAATGCTTTCTTCCTGATTTTTTAATATATTACTTTGATAAGTTAGTATTATATTTTCTTTTTCTTTGGTAATTTTTTGATGAAATTTATGTGCCAGGCAGTTTATCTTTTTTATAAATTTAATTCTGGTTAAAATTAAAAAAGATCCCCTCTCTATCAACCGGGGATCCCATATAATGAGTTGTTCTCTCTTCTTTTTTTGATTAATTTCTTTCTTTAATATATTATTGCGGTGTCCTAAAATTCTATAATATTCTGAAAGATACCTGTGATATAAGGGGTAAATTTGTGATATCTGTTCATCTAAAAATTTTCTTCTTAAGGAAGGAGCGCCTTTTATTATCTGCAGGTGTTCAGGAGAAAACACCACCCCTTTAAATTCTTTATTTAGAGCAGTTTTTTTTTGAATATTTTGGTTTATTTTTATTATTTTAATCAGTTTGTTTTTATAAAAATTTTCCGATTTTTTCTCTAAAGCTAAGGCTACCTGAATATTTTCGTCATCCTTATTAACCTCTCCGAACAAATAAGCACTTTTATTATTCCAATTTATTACTTCTTTATCCTCTTTTGTTCTATAAGAGCTTCCTTTTACTATAAAATTTATTCCTTCTAATAAATTAGTCTTGCCCTGGGCGTTATTTCCGATAAAAATATTAAGGTTAGGGTCAAACTCTATAGATAGGTCAGAAAAATTTCTGTAGTTTTTTAATTTTATTTTTTTAAAATACAAATTTCTCCCCTTCCTCTTCTGCGTTTACATATTATGTATAGTATATCGTAAAGAAGAAATACTATATAGTTACTCTGCCCTTACTGGCATTAAAATATAAATATAATTTTTATCTTTATTGGGATTAATTATTGCCGGATTAAGTGGGTCGTTTAATTTTATTATAGTGTTTTCTTTTTTTATTATCTTTAATACATCTAAAATATAATCAGTGTTAAAAGTTATAGTAATATCTTCTCCTTTTTTAAAAGTGGAAATCTTTTCAGATGCCTCACCGGTGCTCGGGCTTTCTGCTTTTAAAATCATTTCACATCTTTCCTCTTTTTGATTATTTTCTTTATTAATTACTTCCACCTTTACTGTTTTTAAATCTTCCCTTACAAAAAGGGCAATTCTTTCCATTTTATCCCTAAATTCCTCAGTATTTATTTTTATTTCAGTTTTAAAAGAATCTGGAATTATCTGCTTATAATCAGGAAATTGACCTTCTATTAATCGAGAATATATTCTTATACTGTTCTTCTGACCATCAGGAAATAAAATAAACATTATCTGTTTTTCCCCAAATCTGACTTCCACAAATACTTCCTCATTATCTAAAAGAAGTTTGGATAATTCTGATAGAGCTCGATAAGGAATTATAACTTCTATTTCTTCATCCGTTGTTGTTTTTTCTATACTTATTGGTTTGATATTTTTAAGTGATAATCTGTGGCTATCAGTAGTAACTACCTCAATCTTATTATCTATTATTTTAAGTAGTGCTCCATTTAAAAAAGTTTTACTTTCATCACGAGAGGTGGAAAATATAACTTGTTGAATTGTTTCTTTAAATAATTTTTGATTTAATTTAATTTTAGCTCTCATTTTTATTTCCGGAAAATTAGAGAATTCTTCCGCGGAAAAACCTAAAATTTTATAATTAGAGTTATTTTCTTTAACAGTAGTTATATTATTATCTGTGCATTCTATCTCTATTTTTCCCTCGGGAAATTTTTTAATTAATTCACTTATTATTCTGCTGGGGATAACTGTAGAACCAGTTTCAATAACCTGAGCTGGGATATAACAGTCTATCCCAATTTCTAAGTCAGTAGCAAATAGATGGACTTTATTGTCCTCGTTTGCTTCAAAAAGTATTCCATTGTAGATTGGTAATCCAATTCTGCTGGATATTCCTTTTTGTACTGTTTGAATTCCATGTAATAAACTTTCCTGAGAACAAATAATTTTCATATTTTTACTCCTTTATTCTAAATAATTAAATAGAAAAAATAGTATTATTATTAGTAGTATTGTTAAAACTGGGGAAACAAAAAATAAACTTAATATTTTATTATAAATACCCTGTGGATAAAACCAGGGATAAAAAAAATAAATATTAACAAATTCCCCATTTTTTATTTTTAATTAAAAAATAAATCTAATAAGTAAAAGTTTTAAACATATTATTAGAAGGTTATTAACAATTAACCTTTTTTAATATTTAAAGTTAAATTATCTATGAGATCTTTAAAACTCT
>CAZXYB010000077.1:0-5521 GCA_964644855.1 uncultured Atribacterota bacterium
TGAAATGAAATAATTTTATCTAATTCATCTATTAATAAATTGTTTAAATTTGTTAAATTTACATCTTTCTCTGCTAATTTACTATTTACAAAATTAGATAGATAGTTTAATCTATCTTTAGTGATTTCACTTGAAACTTTAATTATTTTTTGACAAACTAATCCTGTATCTGTAATTATAATAGTTAGAATACGGTTACTTCCCACCGGTACAAATTGAATATTTTTTACTAAATCATTATATATAACCGGTGCCAGAACAACTCCTATATTGTTAGTTAATTTCGATAATAATTGAGAAGTTATCTTCATCGTCTCTTCGAGCTCTTTACTTTTGTTATAAATTTGGATAATTTCTTTCTTTTCTTTTTCTCTTAAATAGCTTTTTATCATTAATTTATCTACATAAAATCTATAACCTTTATCGGTTGGAATTCTCCCGGACGAAGTATGTGGCTGCCATAAATAATCATATTTTTCTAATAAATACATTTCATGCCTTATTGTAGCCGTACTTAAATCCAAATCATATTTTTCCGCGATTATAGCTGAGCTAACAGGTTCAGCAGTAGTAATATATCTATGCACCACTGCTGTTAATATATTTTTCATTCTTTCGTTTAATTCCATTTTTACACCTCGTTTAGCACTCTCCCTATGAGAGTGCTAATTGCCTTAAATAAGATATCACCATAGAATCCATTTGTCAAGATGTATGAGAAAATAATTGACCAATTAAATTAGTCGTTAGTGAATAGTCGTTAGTCGTTAGTTTTAAATACAAGATGCAAGACAAAACTAGTAAATAGTATAATTCTAATAATTTATTAACCAATTAAATAAGTAATTAATCAACGAATCGAGATATATATTTAAATTTTAAGTTTTAAGCTATGATTTTTCGCTTTTCACTAAATACGATATTCGCTATCTATCATTTTTCTCTATCCTAAACTAAAGACTATTCACTAACGACTAACGACTAATTTAATCAACAAATTCCCTGAAAACAGTATCAGCCAGAAAAATACCCTTCCTGGTCAATTTTATCTTACCATCATCTTTTTGTAAAAGCCTTAAATTAACTAATTTTTTAATTTGTTCATGAAAAATATTATTAATATCAACCTTAAATCTCGTCTTGTATTTTTTATAATTTATCCCATCTTTAGTCCTTAAACCTAAAATTATGGTTTCTATCATTCTTTTTCTAAGAGACAATTTTTCTCCATTGTCTATAGGTAATTTGCCGCTCATTACTTCTTTGATATATCTTGCTGGTTCATTATAATTCATATATCGATACCCTCTTATGAATGAATATGCTCCGGCTCCTATCCCCAAATATGGTTTATTCTGCCAATAAATTAGATTATGCTTCGATCTCTTATGAGGACGTGCAAAATTTGCTATCTCATAATGCTCAAAACCATTCTCTTCTAAATAATTTATTGCCCAGTTATACATGTCAAATTCTTCATCCTCGGTAGGTAGCTTTAATTTTCCTTGTTTATACTCCTTGTAATATTCTGTTCCTGGTTTTATGGTTAGGTTGTATAGGGATAAGTGGTCTGGTTTCAAGGAAACAGCTTTTTTCAGTGTAGTTTGAAGATCTTCTGTGGTTTGGTCTGGCAAAGCAAACATAATATCCATATTAATATTGTTGAATCCTGCTTCTCGAGCCAAATAATACGAGTTAATAATTTCTTGTGTATTGTGTATTCTGCCTAATTTTTTTAAAAATAAATTACTGAAACTCTGCGCTCCTAAACTTAATCTATTTATTCCCGATTCTATCAGTAACTTTATTTTTTCACCATCTAATGTGCCTGGGTTTGCTTCTATGGTTACCTCTGCATCTTTATCTACTTTAAATTTATCATTACAAAATTCTAATATATTGCAGATTTGAACTCCTGATAAAACAGTAGGGGTACCGCCGCCTAAATAAATAGTCTTTATATTACCTTTTTTTAATTTTTGTGAATAAGCAGTTATCTCCTGATATAAAGCGTAAATATAGGAAGTAATCTGATTATCTTCTTTCAATTGGTAAGAATTGAAGTCACAGTAAGGGCATTTTGATATACAGTAAGGTAAATGTAGATACAATCCTAATTCCATTAATTATCACCTAATTAAATTTTTAATATCCCTAAAAATGCCTCCTGGGGAATTTCTACCTTTCCAAATTTTTTCATTCTTTTTTTACCGGCTTTTTGTTTTTCCAACAGCTTTCTTTTACGAGTAATATCTCCCCCGTAACATTTAGCTGTCACATCTTTCTTTAATGCTTTTATGGTTTCTCGAGCAATAATTGTTCCTTCAATCGCTGCTTGTAGCGGAACTTCGTACATCTGGCGAGGTATAATTCCTTTCAATTTTTCCACTATTTTTCTTGCCCTCGTATAGGCCTTATCTTTATGTATAACAAAAGATAGAGCATCCACTAACTGATGATTAACCAGTATATCGACTTTGCTTAATTCAGAGGGTTGATATTCTATAAGTTCGTAATCAAGGGAGGCATATCCGCTGCTTATCGATTTCAATTTATCATAGAAATCTAAAATGATTTCATTTAAAGGCAGATGATAATCTAATCTTAAGATTTTTTCGTCAATATATTCCATATTTTTGAAACTTCCCCTTCTTTCCTGAACTAAATCCATAATTCCGCCAATACACTTACTGGGAGTTATAATATTTACTTTTACGTACGGTTCTTCAATTTTTATAATTTCATTTCTTGGAGGGAAAGAGGCAGGATTACTTATTTTTATAGTTTCTCCATTTTTTTTAGTCACTTGATACATTACGCTCGGGGTGGTGGCAATTAAATTTATGTCATATTCCCTTTCTAATCTTTCCTGAATGATTTCCATATGTAGTAACCCTAAAAACCCACATCTAAAACCAAACCCCAAAGCTTCTGATGTTTCAGCTTCGCTAAAAAGAGAGGAATCATTTAATTTAAGCTTGTCCAATGCGGTCTTAAGGTTTTCATATTCCTTATTATCAACAGGATAGATACTGCAAAAAACCAGAGGTGTAACCTTTTTATATCCGGGAAGGCTCTCACGGGGTGGGTTAGAAGCATCGATAATAGTGTCACCTACATGAGTATCTTTAATATTTTTAAACCCGGCTATTATGTATCCCACTTCTCCGGCATTAAGTTCTTTTATGGGCTTCATCTTAGGGTGAAAAATTCCTATTTCTGTAACTTCATATTTTATATCATTAGACATAGTTTGAATAAACATACCTGGCTTTATAATCCCATCTACTACCTTGACATAGACAATAGTTCCCTTGTATGGATTATAAATCGAGTCGAATATAAGTGCTCTTAAGGGCAGTTTCGAGCTCCCTTTTGGTGTTGGAATTTTATTTACTATTGCTTCTAAAATATCAGACGTTCCGATTCCTTCTTTGGCACTCGCTAAAATTATTTCTTCTCCTTTTATTTCTGAAATATTCTGCAATTCTTTGGCAACTCTATCCGGGTTTGCCGTGGTAAGATCGATTTTGTTAATTATCGGAATTATTTTCAAATTATTTTTTATTGCTAAATTAATATTGGCTAGAGTTTGTGCCTGGACACCTTGAGATGCATCAACGATCAACAAAGCACCTTCACAGGCCGCAAGACTACGAGATACCTCATAGGAAAAATCGACATGTCCGGGGGTATCAATTAAATTCAAAATGTATTCCTTCTCATCTTTGGAGCGATAATGTAATCTTACTGCTTTTGATTTTATAGTTATCCCCTTTTCTCTTTCTAAATCCATATTATCCAATATCTGTTCTCTCTTATCTCTCTCGGAAATTGTTCCGGTGAATTCCAATAATCTGTCAGCTATGGTTGATTTTCCGTGATCAATATGAGCAATGATGGAAAAATTCCTGATATTTTCAATGTTGTAGTGATAATCTTTTAGCATTGCTTAATTTTTACTCCTTAAGATTGCTTTTATGCTTTGCTTTAAATTTCTAACTTCTTCTACACCCAGTATATAACTTATAATGAAATATGCCAAACCTCCAGAAAAAATCGAGGCAGTTACTTGAATAATCTGATTATATTTATAATTTAAGTCTAATATAGCAGCAAAATAATTACTAACCAAAACACAGACTATTCCTAAAAATATTGAAGATATTATTATTTTTATCAAAAATAATACTTGAGATTTTAATTCAAAGTATCCAATTTTATCCTGTAAAACTTTTAATAATATAATTAGGTTCAGTATGGCTGCAAGTGATGTAGCTAACGCTAAACCGGAATGAGCTAAATATTTTACTAATATTAAATCTAAAGCAACATTTATAAATACTATAAAAATTCCAATTTTTACCGGAGTTTTAGTATCTTTTAAAGCATAAAATGACATGGTTATCAAGCGAACACAGGCATAGGCAAACAGGCCGATAGAATAATACAATAAAGCACTTGACGTCATATTGGTTGCCACTCTGCTGAATATACCATGTTCATATATTAAACGAATTAATGAATCCTTTAACACTATTAATCCAACAGCCGACGGGATAGTGATAAATAATAACATTTTTAGACCAAATAATAATGATTTTTTAAATTCAGCAATATCATTTTTTGCCGTCTGTTTAGCAAGTGTAGGAAAAATGGCAATTGAAATAGCAATTCCAAATGCCCCCAGGGGAAATTGTACCAATCGGTTGGAATAATATAAAGCTGAAATACTTCCATCAATTAAAGTTGAAGCAATTGTCCTATCTACTATAACATTGATCTGGGTAATAGCCAGGCCTATCATGACAGGTAATAATAGTTTTAATAATTTTTTTACTCCCGGTTCATTAAAATCCACTGCAAAACTATATTTTATTTTTTTTCTTGCTAAAACCGGGACTTGCACTAACGCCTGACCTATTCCTCCCAAAACTACTCCCCAGGCAATACTATATACACCATATTTATAACTTAAAGCAAGGGCAAAGATGATAACGGAAATATTTAACATAGACGGCGCTAAGGCAGGCATTAAAAAATGATCGTAGGAATTCAAGATACCCATAAATAGGGCGGCAATTGCCACAAAACCGATATAAGGGAATATAATTCTGGTGAGATTTATAGCTAATTGATATTTATACATATTACTTTTAAAGCCTATAGCGATTACATTTATTAGTAAAGGGGCTCCCCAGATACCCAAAATTACCACAATTATTAAAATTATAATTAAAATATTTAAAACATTACTGGCAAAATATTCAGCTTTTTTTCTATCATGATTAGTTAAATACTCCGCAAAAATGGGTATAAAAGCTGAGTTTAAAGCACCCTCCCCTAAAAAACTTCTCAGTAAATTAGGTATCATAAAGGCAATAAAAAAAGCATCGGTTTCAATCCCTGCTCCAAATCTATTGGAAATTACTATTTCTCTGCCTAAACCTAAAATTCTACAAAATATAGTGGCAATGATTACTATACTTGCGTATTTAGCAATTTTATGTTTTGTTTCCAT
>CAZXYB010000078.1:0-5519 GCA_964644855.1 uncultured Atribacterota bacterium
AATAGAAAGGAAGCTATTATTACAATTATTATAATTATAATAATCCATAAATAATATTTTTTCATCGTTATAATTCTCCTCTTTTTTAAAATATTTTTAAATAACTCAAATTCTATGTGATTCTGGTATTTAGACCATCTATCACCCCCTTAAGAATATATTTCTCCTATGAGTGTTAAAATTGTTAGTTATTTTAAGTTCCTTAATATAATAATACGACATTGATTATCTTATTCCTGCTTGAAAATGAAAAAATATCATAATAATTTAATAATAATTCAATTCGCCGATTGACCAATTCACCGATTCATAATCGTGAGGATAAATGTACTGGATTCCCGCTTCCGCGGGAATGACATCTGCCAATCGGGAAAGGTTAATTGATCAATTTCTTCTTAATTTTTGCTTTCTTATTTTTTCTGGCTAACGACTAAATACTAACGACTAACGACTAGTTTACTTGTCGTATTTATCTAAGTATTCTTCATTGGAAATTAATATTTTCCTTGGATTTCGACCATCATAGGGTCCCACAATTCCCTTTTCTTCCATTACATCTATCAATCGAGCTGCCCGAGTGTAACCAATTCGAAGCTTTCTCTGTAATATTGATATTGAAGCTTGTTTACTATTAATAATAATAGAAACAGCATTATTAAATAATTCATCTTCTTCCTTTTCTTCTGCTTCTCGCTGTAGACCTTTACTTTTTTTATATTCTAACACTTCTTGCTTATATTCAGTAGAGGGGGAATGTTTCGTTAAATATGATACCACATTTCTAATTTCTTTTTCTACTACAAAAGCTCCCTGAGCCCTAATTGGCTTAGAGGCACCAACCGGGGAAAATAACATATCACCATTTCCCAACAATTTTTCGGCACCATTAACATCTAATATAGTCCGCGAATCAACCTGAGTAGAAACCGCAAAGGCAATTCTGGAAGGGAAATTAACCTTTATCGAACCGGTAATAATATCTACAGAAGGACGTTGAGTAGCTATTATTAAATGAATGCCGGTTGCCCTGGTCATCTGGGCTAATCTACATAATGATTCCTCGGCTTTTACCGGAGAAGATAGCATTAAATCAGCTAATTCATCAATTACTATTATAATATAGGGTAAGGGTTCTGTATCATTATTCATATTTCTAACATATTCATTATATCCAAATAAATTTCTGACTCCTACTTCTGCAAATATTTTAAATCTTTTTTCCATTTCAGATATCGACCAGTTTAATACTTTAATGGCCTGACTTGCATCGGTCACAATAGGTATTAATAAATGTGGAATGCCATTGTAAACATTTAGTTCTACTCTTTTTGGGTCAATCATAAGAAATTTTACTTTTTCCGGACTTAACTTATAAAGAATACTCAATATTATATTATTAATACATACACTTTTCCCTGACCCGGTAGCCCCGGCAATTAATAAATGAGGAAGCTCGGTTAAGTCTGATATTATAGGTTTGCCTCCAATATCTATTCCCAGAGCTATAGGTAATTTATATTTTACATTTTTAAATTCGCTACTTTGCAATATTTCCTTTAAATACACATTTATTCTTTTACGGTTAGGTACTTCAATTCCTACAGCATTTTTGCCGGGTATTGGTGCTTCTATTCTGACTGAAGCTACGGCAAAGGACAAAGCGATATCATTACTTAAATTAGTTATCTTAGATATTTTAACCCCCGGTGCAGGATGAATTTCATATCGGGTAACAGTTGGTCCATGGATAACCCCAACAACTTTAGCATTAATTCCAAAATTAGTGAAGGTGCTTTCGAGTATTTTTACATTTTCGTCAATATCTAATTTAGTATCTGTTTTGTCTTCGGCGTATGAGTCAGATAGTAGTGAGAGGGGTGGAACTTGATAGCTATCTGTTTCAGGTACCTGTTTAGATATCTGGTAATCTGTATCTAATATTTTATCTTCCTCTAATATTTTTTCTTTTTTCCTTGTTTTTTTTATTTTAAATATTTTTTTAGGTACTTCATCTCTCCCGTATTCTTGATAAACAGGTTCCTCTTTACGCTTTGAGCTTTTAGATATTTTTGTTCCTATATTTTTTGAAATGTTGTAAATCTTTTTGTATATTATCTTTATTTTATTTCCCAGGTTGCTAAATATATAAAAATAAGAAACTTCTGTTATGAATAAGGCAGATAATAAGCTGAGAGATATCAGAACAAGATAAGCGCCTTTTGTTCCAAAATAAAGAAATAGGGAATTGGCAAAATAGTAACCTAATAAACCCCCACCTGCCCCTTTTATTGACAATGAATAAGGATTATCGAGTGGAAGTAATCTAAGATGGATAAATACAAGAAATATAATAAATAAAAAACTAATACCGAAGAGTTTATGATAGGGATTGGGTAACTTATAATTTAGAAGAAGTAGGATGCCCCAAAATAATAACAGGAAAGGAAAGACGTAAGAACCAATACCGATACTTCGGGTAGCTGTTTGAAAAATAATTTTTCCTACGATTCCCATTTTATCCGTAAAGATAAAAGCTAAAATATATAAGAAAGAAAAGGCAATAATTATTATACTTATAGCTTCATTTTTAGTATTTTTTTTCTTTATTTTCAATTTATCAAAATCCTTTCAAAGACATCCAGATTGTTAAACCAGATATAATCCAAAGATAATATGAAAAAAAGTATATTTTCCGATTTTTTAATAATCCTATAAATATTTTCATAGCTCCATAGCTTGATACAGCCGCTACTAACCCGGATAATATCATAATATTTAAATTTATATTTAAATAAGATATCTCTCTAATTTTAAAAATGGAAGCACCTAAAATAATCGGTACAGATAGTATAAAGGAATATTTTGCCGCAAATTCTCGATCTAAATTTCTTGATAATCCGGCGACAACAGTTAACCCCGACCTCGATATCCCCGGAAAAATAGCAAGGGCCTGAGCTATCCCTATAATAATAGCATCTTTGTAAGTAATTTCCGAAATATTTTTATTACCTTTTGAATATTTTTTATTTCCAACCCAAAGAAAAGCTCCCGTAATAATTAACATAAAGGCAGCTATCGTAGGTTTGCTAAAAAGTATTTCGAAATAAGAACTAAAAGTATATCCAATAATTGCTGCCGGTATAGTGCTAATCACTAAAAACCAGGCAAGTTTTGATGATGGATTATTTTTAAAAATATTTAATATACTTTCCCCCTGAAATAGCTTATAAATACTGTCAAAAAAAGAAATCAATAATTCTTTAATATCTTTTCTAAAGAGTACTATTACAGCTACAATTGTTCCAAAATGTAAAAATGCTTCAAATGCCGCGCCTGGTAAATTTAATTTTAAGAAATATTTTGCTATCACTAAATGACCGGAACTGCTTACCGGAAAAAATTCAGTCAGCCCTTGTATTAGCCCTAATAATATTAATGACATATATTCCCCTAACTTTTGGAAAGGTCATCGATTACCATCAAGCTAATATTATTAGCATGGTCTCCAACTCTTTCTAAATTGCTTATTATATCTAAAAAGATAACCCCGGATTCCGGATAACAGATGCCTTTGTTTAGTCTATTTATATGATTACTGCGAAGTTCTTTTTCTATATTATCAATTTCGTCTTCTTTTAAAGCTACTTCTCGAGCTAACTCTATATCTCTATTTTTTAATGCTAAAATCGTTTTATCTAAGGAAAATTGGACTTTAGAAAACATAGATTTAATTTCATTTAAGGCTTTTTCAGTAAAAGGCAGCTTTTCATTTATTTTTTCTTCGGAAAGTTCTGCTAAATTTTCAGCATGATCTCCTACTCTTTCTATATCGTTAACTATATTCATTAAATCAGTTAGTCTCTTTGATTGTTTAGGGCTAAGAGATTTCTGGGATATTAATACTAAATATTTAGTAATTTCTTTTTCTAAAGTATTTACTACCCCTTCCTTTAGATATACATTTTTCAAGATATTTAGGTCATTTTGAATAAAGGACATTATCACATCGTTTAACATACTCTCAACCATTTCGCCCATTCTAACTAATTCCTTAGTTGACTGACTTAAAGCTAAAGATGGCGTATTTAACATATCTTTATTTAAGTAAATGGGGCCTTTCTTAATAATAATTTCTTCACCCGGTAAAAGCTTAACTACAAGCTTAACAAACAAAGAAAGAAAAGGAAGTAATATTACTGCATTAATTAGATTAAATATAGTATGAGCATTGGCAATTTGCCTTGGAATACTTGATGAAGTTAATGATACCAAATATGAGAATTTATTTATAAAGAATAGGAATAAAACAACTCCTCCGACGTTGAAAAATAGATGAGAAAGAGCAACTCTTTTCCCGGTAATAGAACTACCTATGCTGGCAATTAATGTGGTAAAGCAAGTTCCTATGTTGCTTCCTAAAATAAGAGGTATTGCTGCTTCTATACCGATTATACCCTGAATAGACATGGCAATTACTATTGCAGTAGTAGCACTACTGCTTTGAATTATGGCGGTAAAGATTGCAGCAACCGCAATGCCCAATAAAGGATTGTGAGAAATATTCATTAATAAATCTAAGAATGGAGTATAATTTCTTAGCGGCCTCACAGCTTGAGACATGGTGTATAAACCCAAAAATAATATACCAAAACCGAGTAAAATTTGCCCAAAATATTTATAACTTTTCCTTTTAGCTAAAAAATTAATGATAAAACCTATGCCAATTGCCGGAAGAGCATATTGCTCTAAACGGAAAGATACAATCTGAGCGGTTACGGTGGTACCTATGTTTGCTCCAGCTATTACGCTTACAGCTTGTTTCAAATTTAATAATCCTGCGTTTACCAATCCAATAGTGATAACACTTGTAGCACTACTACTTTGAATAATGGAAGTTATTAGAGCCCCGGTTGCAACACCCATTACTGGTTTGTTGGTTAAGAATTCCAGAATTCTCTGTATTTTATCACCAGTAGCTTTTTGTAAGCCATCACTAAGCAGCTGCATTCCGTATAAAAATAATCCCAGACCCCCCATCATGCCAAAGATTAGTTCAGTGGCCATTAAATACCTCCGCCTAAGTTAGTCGTTAGTGAAGAAAAATAGCGTAGAGCGTACAGCGCTTAGCGTATAGGAACTCAGTATTGCTATATATTATAGCGTGTAGTGTACATCTTTATAGCATAAATCAATACACTAAAAAGGGAAAGCGAATGCGGGTTCGATAAATCGAACCCCTACGCAATACGTGATACGTGATAACAATCTATCCTAATTCCTATCTTTTATTTTCTTCTTAGCGAGATACGAGATACGAATTAGACCTCTATCTTCCTCTTTCCTAACTATACGCTCCACGCTGTACGCTATACGCTAGTTCCTATGCCGCTATGTCCGAAGCCACCTTCTCCCCTTTTGGTTTTATTCAGGGTCTCTACAATTTTAAAATTAGGAAAAAATATTTTTTGTATTACTAATTGAGCTATTCTATCTCCCCTTTGTATGTTAAAATCTTCTTC
>CAZXYB010000079.1:0-5473 GCA_964644855.1 uncultured Atribacterota bacterium
ATGGTCGGGGCGAGAGGATTTGAACCTCCGACCTCTTGATCCCGAACCAAGCGCGCTTCCAAACTGCGCTACGCCCCGAAAACCACAATTGAATTATATCATAATCAATTAATCGAGGCTACTAATTTTTTTATTAATTCATATTGCATATCGTGTTAAGAAAGAGAAAAAAAATAAATTAAAGATAATTAGAGAAAAGACTCAAACATAACTTTTTCCTCTAAGCACCCTACTAAAGCTTACACTAACTTTTCATTTTGTTTTTATTGGTATGATTATTTTAATTCTATTATTGGTTTTAATTTACTGGCAATGAAGGAAGCGGCAATTACTTTTAAAATATCTCCGGGTAAAAAAGGAAGCATACCGACTGTTATCGCTTTTTTTATTCCTATCCCTGTGACCAAAGATAATTGGGTTACACCAATAATATATATAATCATAGTTCCTGTTAAACCAGCCAGTAAATAATAAAAAATATTTTTTTCATTTTTCAATTCCATTATCTTTCCAACAATAAAAGCAGAAATTATAAAACCCAATAAAAATCCACCGGTTGGTCCGAATAAAATACCTATCCCGGCTTTAAAACCGGCAAAAACGGGTAGACCTATTACTCCCAACAACACATAGATTATCTGACTTGATGCTCCCATAATACTTCCCAGGGTCATACCAGCTAACAGAGTAAATAAAGTCTGCAAAGTAAGAGGGACAGGATAAAGGGGAATCGAAATGAATGCTCCTACTACAGTTAAGGCAGCAAACAAAGAGATTAAAGTCATCTGACGAATATTTATTTTTGGCAATTTTGGATACTCCAATTTTCTAATGAATTATTGTTAACCAATATATTAGCTTAAGTTAACGGCTATGTCAAAAAAAAATTCCTTACTACCTAAATAATCCCCATAAGAATCTAAAATCATTTTACAGTATTCCTCTTCTTTTCTTTAAATTTGGTCTATAGATTCTAAATCTACTGCATAATTTCCTTTATAAATATTCCCTAAGTTACCATCTATGGCAATTTTATCACCTGCCCGAAATTTTATTCCATTAATAGTACACTTTTTCTCTTTTTCTATCACCGTCAATGCTCGACAATTAACTACACAAGTCTTTCCTAATTGAGCTGCCGTAACCGCTGCATGAGAAGTAACTCCCCCTCGAGCAGTCAATAATCCGTCACATTCGAAAATCATTGCTATATCATCTGGTACTGTATCCGGTCGAATTAATATTTTATTTTTGTAAGGATATTTTTTGGCAAGCATCTCTAAATCTTTCATATCAAAAGCAACAATCCCATTCATTGCTCCCCTCCCAATTCCAATGCCTGTACCGATTAAACATGTATGTATTGCCGGATCCGTAAAAACTGGTATCGTCTCCTTATCTTTTAAATTATAATTTCTGGTTTGTAAGATATATAAATCTTTTTTGCTCTTTGATTTAAAAGTAAATTCAATCTCCTGATGTTCATATCCTCGTTTATAAACTAATTCCTTAGCTAATCGGAGCAGCTCTTGGTAAATCTCAGGAAATTGTTCTTCCAAAGAATTCCCCTTTAAGTATGGATATTTTTTATTTTGGAATTCAGAAACCGGTAGAGTGTGAACTAATCCTGATACGATATCCTCTCCCTGGCTTCTTCGACTGAAATCACCATAAAGAATAACATCAGAACTCTTTTCGAAAGGTACTTTGGTAAAAACTACGCCGGTTCCGGAATCATAATTAATATTGCCAAATACCATTTCCTGCACTATTACCGCTGTTCCCCATTCTTCGGCAATTTGAAGTTTTTTTCGATAGATTTGAGCTCTTTTATTATACCAGGATTGGAATACAAAAATAATTGCCTGTATTAATTGCTCAAAGGGGTCTATTTCAAGTTTAACTCCATATTTACCCAGTAGATCTTTATAAGATAATGCGATAACTCTCATTTGTTCATTGCTAAAAGTTTTCTTTTCTTTTACTTTGTAAAGTTTTTTAAAATTTACTATGATTTTATCAAATTCATCTCGTATAATTCCATGGGCCATTCCCCAATTTTGCAATAATCTTCGATAAGAATCCCATGCCGCCCATCCATAACCAGGCTGTTGGCTTAAACTTTCGGCAATTTGATCATTCATTCCTATATTCAATATTGAATCCATAGCCCCTGGCATCGAAATTACTGTTCCTGAACGTACAGATAATAACAAAGGATTTTGCGGGTCTCCGTACTTTTTTTTAGTAATTTTTTCTAATTCTCTTATTTTTTCCTTTATTATTCCTAATATTGCTTTATACATTTCCGGAAACTGTTTTACTGCTTTTCTATCCCGAAACCACTCCGTAGTAATAATAAATCCCGGGGGTACAGGAAATTTATAGGAATAAAGTTTTTTAAGGTAATAAGCCTTTGCTCCTAAAAATGTCTGGTTATCTACCCTGGGAGTAGATTGGTAAAAAGAAGAAAAAAGTAGTTTTGGGTCATAATTCAACAGCATATGAATTACTTTAGGATCTAATTTTTCTATCATATCTCTTAAGGTTACCAAAACCCGGGAAAGATAATTATCTAAATGTTGAACTAAAAAAGCAGAAGAGATAACATTTCGATAGAATTCTTCTGATCTCTTATAGATAATATGGTCTTGGTTGGTCTTAGAAATTTCTTTTCTCCCCTTCTCTTTAATATATTGGGAAATAATTATTTTTAATGGTAAGTTAAAAGAACTTATATAATAATTTTCTATAATCTCTTTAATATTTAAGGTAAGAAAATAGAAAATATTTACAAATTGATCCATGGAAAAGGTTGATGTTTTAAAACTGTAATGGAGCATCTCTAAATTTGAGTTGAAATTTTCGTTAGAAATACCATTTAATTTTAATCCTTCTTTAAATAATTCCAATATTTTGGCTGCATTATGAAAACCATCAATAGTCATATAATCTAAATTCCTTTGATTAATTAACTTATTGATAAGAAAATCTGCCAATCTTTCTAATCGAAAAATTAATCCCAGAGATTCAAATTTTGGTTCGAAATATCTACCATACATGGAAGGAATCCCGGCAGCAATATGGCGTTTATAATAGATATCCTCGTGGGCTTCGCTCTTCTTAGGATCCAAAATAATTCCTTTTAAATGAGAAATTATTGAAAAGATCTGCTTTATCGAACTTAAATATTTTTCCTTTTTTAAATGCCTTTCTAAACTCTCAACTTCTTTAGAGGAAAGAAAAGATATTTTTTTCAAATCATTAATAATATTTTTCGGGTCCAGAGTATATTTATGTTTTAATAAAGTATACAATTCAATAAGATACATGACCCGTTTTGTATCAGAAGCATCTATCTTATTTATCTCCTTAATATTTATTTCTATTTCTTTTATATCCCTTTCCAGTAAGTCTTCTGGCCCAATTTGCATTTTCCTACAAAGTTTTTGTACAATTTTATGTACCGGGTCAAACCATTTGCCCGAAACCTTTAATTCACTCTGAATATCTAAGGGGAGATATTTTATAAGAGGCTGGGGATTGCCATCATACCAAAAGCAGAGAATTCTTTTAGCCAGTTCGATATGAGTGTTATTACTTTCTGAATGTGTTTGTTTTCTTAAAAAGTAAATCAGCCTGTCATTACGGTAAGATAACTTATCTAAAGAGGTAGTAATTTCCCGAATTTTACCTTCTGCTCCGATGTCATTAAAATAAATTGGGAAAAGATAGGCAAGTTGCTTTATTAAAATGTAACAAGGCTCAAAATTACTATTTAGTAATTTACTAATATCTCTTTGAAAGAGATCATTATCGCAAATAAATATGCCGCCTATTTTTAAATTTACAATTAAGGCAGCTATTAATTTTCTGCTTGACTTTGGTGAACATTCAATAAGCTCAAGCCATACTCTAATATTTTTTAGATGATTCTGATCTACCTGGATTTGCCATTCCTGATCAATGCCTAAAACTTTAGGATAAATAAATCCAAACTCAATTAAGTGGTTAATGAAAATATTTATTTTAAGTTTGTCTTGAGTTTGATATACTTTTTTACCTAAATTTAATATACATTCCAGTATTTTTTCAGTATGTTTAGATTTTAATCTTCTAAAAAGTGAAAATGTCTGCGCTAAAAAAACATCTATATCTATTTTAATAAATTTTTCTTTAGAAAATAATTTAAACGCTTGCGTTAAATCTATAATTAAAAAATCTCTTAATTCAACCATTCCGGGTAGATGAAGTAGATAAAATATAAAATAAATTCTTTCTAACCCTGGCTTGGTATCCATGATAAAATCACGTAATCTATCAGTGAAACCCTTAAAACCAAGCACTTTTTTTAGATCTTTCCATTCCTTGGCTATAGCTAATTTTTTTTGCATTTCACTGATAACTTGTTTTTCTTTTTTAGAAATAAAAGTACAATAATCCTTATCGAAAATTTTATTGTCTTTCTCGTACCAATCCTTGAAGCTCAGATTATTCTTCCAAAAATCAAGATTCTTTTGAAGTGATTTTCGGAGCAAAAATTTCAATTTGCTGGAATAAATTTTATCGTAAGCAAGTGGGGTAGAAAAAATTTTCATAAAACTCGAAGCGTGTATAATTATCTCTTCATCGTCATTTAAAGTCTTCTCTAAAATATTAATCGCTTCTGTAATAAGGGAAGAAAAATCAATTTCTGCATTCTGATTCTCATACAACAGTTGTACAAATTCCAATAAAGTCTTAAGGGCTCGCTCTTTATGTTGATAATCTAAACTTTTATTTAAAATGTCTCTAAAAAAATTAATAATAATTTTTAAAACTTTGGATGGTTCTGGTTGAGATTTATAAAACCACATATCATCCAAAGATATTTCTCTAAGCTGTTCATTAAGTATTTTTAAATTTGGAGAGGAAGAATAAAATTCATTTAAAAAATTTACTGCCCGTTGGTGAATACCAAAATAGGAAGAAGAATTATCCAGAAACCATCTATGGTCTGACGAAAAAATATTTTTTTGGCTTGTTATCTGACTGGTATTTACCTCCAGAGCAATTAACTTAGACTTTTCCTCTTTTTTCATGATTAATTCTTCCCTCTAACCTATTTTAAAATAGTACCAGAAATTATTTTTACTAATTTCCCATCTTCTTTTTTTAAAACCAGAGCTCCTTCTTCGTTTATGTTAACTGCTTCTCCTGTAATGATTCTCTCTCCCATATCTACTCTTATCTTTTTCCCCAGAGTGTGGGAGTATAGTTTCCATTCCTCTAAAACAGAAAGGAACTCCTTTCTTTTTAACTTATCGTAATATTTTTCAAATTCCCGTAAAAAGCTCTGTAGCAGCTTGACTCGCAAAACCTTTTTGCCTGAAATTTCTTTTAAAGAAATTGTATTTGCTTGAATATCTTCAGGGTAGTCTCGAAAATCTATATTCACATTTATACCTATCCCCACTACCACCCAATTTATTAT
>CAZXYB010000080.1:0-2464 GCA_964644855.1 uncultured Atribacterota bacterium
TACTATATACTAATTATTAGGGCTTGCTGGAAAAGGAAATCCATGTACACTTAAATTATAGTATCAGATTAAGAAAAGGAAAGAGAAGATAGAAAAAGTAATCTTATTTTGTTGAGACAAAAAATATTTTAAAAAAAATTAATTAAAAAGAAGGATTTTTAAAAACAATGTAGAATAAAATATAAAGAAGCTAATCAAAAAGATAAAATATTTGTTTTCTTTATAAATTCTTTTCTATATTTTAAAAATTATGTTATAATTATATAATAGTATTTTACAAAAAAATAGATTTACTTTTATTCTTTTAGGGAGATAGGGTGCGTGCGGATAATATCTATTGCTAATCAAAAAGGCGGAGTAGCAAAGACTACAACTACTATAAATTTAGGAGCAAGCCTGGCATCGTTAGGGAGAAGGGTTTTATTAATCGATTTAGATCCTCAAGCTCATACTACTTTAGGGTTAGGCCTTGAACCGGATAGTTTATCAAAAACCATATTAAATGTTTTGGAACCCCATCGTTCTAAGAATAAATTGGAATTAGAAGAAGTAATTATAAAATTAAAGCTAAATGATGAAAATAAATTATTTTTAGCCCCTTCTAATATTGATTTTGCCAGCGCAGAATATAGACTTATTGACCAAATAGGTAGAGAAGATTTTTTAGGTGCGAGTATTAGAGAGTGTAAAGTCCCTTTTGATTATATTCTTATTGATTGCCCTCCTTCTTTAGGAATCTTGACTGTGAATGCCTTAAAGGCTTGTGATGAAGTTATTATCCCCATGCAGCCACATTATTTTGCTCTCAGGGGGATAGAAGAATTTATAGAGACAACCGAAATCGTACGTAAGAATTTAAATCATTCTTTAAAAATAAATATTTTAATTACCATTGCTGACATAAGAAGTAATTTAGCAAAGGAAGTTATAGAAGAAACAAAACAATATTTTAGTGATAAGTTATTTAAAACGATAATAAGAAAAAATATAGCTTTAGTAGAGGCCAGTAGTCAGGGTATACCTGCTCTACATTATAGCCCTAAGTCTCACGGGGCTGTTGATTATTATAAATTAGCTCAAGAGGTGATATCTTTTGAAAAAGAAGAGATTAGCGCGAGGATTCAGTAAAATCATAGACTATAAAGAAGAATTAATTAGGGATACATCAGGGGGAATTAACGAAAGAGTTGAAATTCAGAACAAAGAAGAAGATGAATTTTTAAGTAGACCTATAAACCCTCCGCAAAAAGATGTGGATAAATTTGTAAATATTATAGTGGTTGGTATTGGAGGAGGAGGAAATAATGCAATTCGGGAAATGACTCTACAAGGGATGAGTAATCTTGATCTAATCGCTATAAATACGGATTTGCAAGCCTTGTCCTTATCTCAAGCCGGGCAAAAGATTCAAATTGGTAAATCTCTAACCAATGGTTTGGGGACCGGTGGTAATCCCGAGTTAGGTAAGAAAGCAGCCGAAGAGGATAAAAATAAAATTTCTAAGGCAATAGAAAATGCAGATATAATTTTTATTACAGCCGGTATGGGAGGAGGAACAGGAAGCGGAGTTTCTTCAGTTGTAGCAAAAATAGCAAAACAGCACGGAATTCTAACTATAGGCGTAGTAACTAAACCTTTTGCTTTCGAAGGTAAAAAGAGAAAATTACAGGCAGAAGCCGCGATAGCAGAATTAAAAAATGAAGTAGATGCTTTAATTACTATTTCTAATGACCGCCTATTAAAAATTATTTCTAAAGACACTTCCATGAAGAATGCTTTTGAAATGACTGATAAAGTATTATGCCAATCTGTTCAGGCTATTGCGGACTTGATTACAATTCCCGGATTAATAAATTTAGATTTAGCTGATGTGAGAACCGTAGCAAAAGATGCTGGTCTATCCTTAGTAGGTATTGGAACAGGGAAAGGTAAAAAGAAAGCAGCTGCTGCAGCAAAAATGGCTATCTCCAGTCCCTTATTAGAGGTATCCATAAAAGGAGCAAAATCATTATTGATTAATGTTACCGGCGGTTTAGATATGAGCTTATTTGAAGTAAATGAAATAGTTGATATCATATCTAAAGCAGTTGGGCAAGATACGAATATTGTTTTTGGTGCAATTATTAATGAGGAAATGCAGGACGAAATAAGAGTATCCGTTATAGCTACAAGTTGCGAAGAAAATATTGAAGAAGAAGAGAAAATAGAAGTAGCAAATAAAGAAAAATTACCTAAAGAAAATTATACAGAAAAAGATAATCTAAAAATAGAAGATAAATTTAAAATTAAAGATCAATTAATAGATGATAAGGACTTAGAAATCCCTGCTTTTTTAAGGAAAAAGATGAAACGGAATATACCGAAGGATTCTTCAAAACCAAAAAAAAGCTTATTTTAAAAATCTATTTTAATTGAAAAATTGTAGTTTTAACCAATTAATCAGCTAAGTAATCAAGTTACATAA
>CAZXYB010000080.1:2564-5355 GCA_964644855.1 uncultured Atribacterota bacterium
AACTTTTATAAACTTACACTTGATTAAAATAAATTTTGGTGCAATTATTCTTATGAAAAAAGCAAAAGGCCGGCAGCTTTCCTTCATTACTTATGAAGCTTTCCAAAAAATTAAAAAAGATGATCCCCTAAAGATTATTTTTGAATCCATAGACTGGAGCTTTATTTATCCCATAATTAAAGATAAATACACCACCGATAGAGAATTAGTTTATAACCCGGTATCTCTATTTAGAGCCCAACTTTTAATCTGGTTGGGTGAAGTAAAATCAAACCGAAGATTGGCCGAGAGCTTACAATTTAACTCACGATTTTGTGTGCTTTGCGGTTTTGATAATTTTCTCAAAACTCCCGCTCATTCTACATTTTCCTACTTCAGAAAAAGAATTGGAAAAGATATTTACTATAAAATCTTACACCGTATAATTGCCCAAACAGTAGTTGCCGCTACAATAAATAAAATTAATATAAGTAGCAACATTGTCCATATAGTAATACTTTCTAATAACGGAAAAAAGAAAAGCTGCAATTGCAGTGGCAGCAGGTGCAAATATAACAAAAAACAGAAACACTCCAAAGATGAAGTTAATATAAAATTAACTACTAAAAACTTCGTAGCCCTCGGATTCAAGGCTAAGATGGTGATTGACGTAAATACCAAACTACCAGTAGAGGTTACTTTAACACCAAAAGAATAGGATAAAAATACCCCTTCTAATTTTTTCGAATCCAATCATTTTTTATTAAATGTAAAACAACATTTTTGTGTTATGGGGAAATGCTAATATGTAAAATTAGAGGATTTATCAAAATATGAAAGGATGCAGGTACTCTTTCTAAGAATTTTTAATAAAGTATTTTCCTTTTTACCTATAAACTTGGTTCGTTCTTTTGAAAGCATAGAAATAATTTTATATCAAGATAATAATGAAAAAGACTGTTAATTTAAAATATTTAAAAAGAGGAAATTAGAAAAATATGATTTATAAAACATTAGGAAAAACTGGGTTGAAAGTATCTATTATTGGTTTTGGTGCTTCTCCATTAGGGGCAGAATTTGGACAGATAGTCCCAGAAGAAGGGGAAAGAGCTGTGGAATATGCTATCGATCACGGAATTAATTATTTCGATGTTTCCCCATATTATGGAAGAACCTTAGCAGAAAAACGATTGGGTGAATTTTTAAAGGGAAAGAGAGATAAGATTATTTTGGCCACTAAAGTAGGTCGATACGGTATCTCTCTTCCAGGTGGATTCGATTTTTCTGCCCAGAGAGTTATAAAATCAGTTGAGGAAAGTCTGCAGCGTCTAAAGACTGATTACATTGATGTATTTCAAATCCATGATATAGAATTTGGAAAAAGGAAGCAGATTATAGAAGAAACTTTACCAGTTATGTTTAAACTAAAAAGACAGGGGAAGGTTCGCTTTGTCGGGATTACTGGTTATCCCCTATCACCACTTAAGGAGATAGTGGAAACTCAAGAGATTGATACTGTCCTTAGTTATTGCCGTTATAATTTACTGGATACTACTATGGATGATATTTTAATTCCTGCAGTAAAAAAGAAGAGCGTAGGTTTAATTAATGCTTCTCCTTTGCATATGCGTGCTCTTACTGAAAAAGGAGCACCAGATTGGCATCCAGCTCCAAAGAAAGTATTGCAAGGGGTAAAAAAAGCTGCTCAATTTTGTCGAGAAAAAGGGATAAATATTTCTGATTTAGCTTTACAATTTGCTTTTTCACATAAATATGTAGCTGTAACTTTAGTAGGTATGAGTAAAGTTAGGCACGTAAAGGCCAATCTTAATAACGTAGGAGTAAAACCAGATCCTGATTTGCTAAAAAAAGTTAGGGAAATAATAAAACCAGTCGCTAATATTTATTGGGAGGAAGGTCTACCTGAAAATTATGATCCCGGAGCTACAGAAAAGCGAACTTGAGGATTGCAACTCAATAAAAAGAAAAAATAGAATAATTAAAACTAAAGGAAGTGGAATGATGGACGAAAAGAAGAGGACATTTAGAATAGATGCCCATCAACATTTTTGGATTTACAATCAGGAGGAATATAAATGGATTGATGCATCTATGGTGAAATTAAGACGAAATTTCCTGCCTTCTCATTTAAATAAGGAATTAAAAAAAAATGATATTGATTTTTGTGTGACGGTGCAAGCCCGGCAGACCTTACAAGAGACTAAATGGCTATTGGAGCTAGCTCAGAATAATTCATTTACTAAAGGAGTAGTGGGATGGGTTGATCTTAAAAGTAATTCTGTGGAACAAGATTTGGAACAATTTGCTGCCTATAAGAAATTCAAAGGAGTTCGGCATGTCTTGCAGGATGAAGATGATGATCGTTATATGCTTCGGACAGATTTTAAACAAGGATTAAGTCAATTAAAAAAAATTGGCCTTACTTATGATATATTAATCTTCCCCCGACATATTAAATATACTTGTGTCTTAGTTAATCAATTTCCTCAACAAAAATTTATAATAGATCATCTGTCTAAACCCTTAATTAAAGATGGCAAAATTGAATCATGGAAGAAAGATATACAGGAATTAGCTAAAGCAGATAATGTGTTTTGTAAATTGAGTGGCATGGTTACAGAGGCTAATTGGAAAAGTTGGAAGCAAGAAGATTTTGTACCTTATATGGAGACTCTTTTAGAAATATTTGGTTCTAATCGGCTTTTATTTGGCAGTGATTGGCCGGTCTGTACAGTAGCCGCAAAATATGAACAAGTTTTAGAAATTGTGAATAAGTTTATTAATTCACTTT
>CAZXYB010000081.1:0-5325 GCA_964644855.1 uncultured Atribacterota bacterium
AAAATTAAGGATTCGTTCTCTTTCTCTCTCGTTGGCCATTGACAGGATAGGAAAATGTTCTCAAATATTTCCATTTTTCATAAATTTATACATCGACTCTTGCATATTAGCCTTCATTACTCATAGTGTAATGCTCGTGCATTCTATCGCGGGCTCCTTTGCTATCTTTGTTTTTAATGGCCTTAAGAATCTCATTATGCTCTTCAAAATACTTCTGAATATGACCAGGAATGCACAAGCTTTTCTCCTTCATGTTTATCCAGAGCTTTTCCTGTGATAGGTCAATCAGGTAAACCATCATGGAAAAAAGGAGGCTATTATGAGCTGCCCTAGCTATATTAATGTGAAATTCTCTATCAAATTCCATTATCTCAGGGATGTTCGTTACAGCAGCGTCCTTCATTTTATTCAAGGACCCCTGAAGAGTAGCTATCTCTTCCTCGGTAGCCTTTTTGGCGGCAAGACCGACAATCTCGGGTTCCAATGCCTTTATTGCCTCCAAGAGCTCAAAAGGGATCGCCTCTTCTCCAAGCTCTCTAAATTTTTGCTCATACAAAAGGAAGTTAAAATTATACTTGATGAAATTACCCTTACCTCCCCTACGCTCTATTATTCCTAAAATTTCTAGAGCACTCATAGCTTCTCTTACCGAAGGACGAGAAGCTCCAAACTCTTCTGCTAGAACTTGTTCTGGAGGAAGTTTATCCCCTGGTTTTAACCTACCCTCTTTTATTAAAACTCGAACTTGTTCAACTATTTCCATATAAACTTTTTTAGTTTGAACTTTGTTAAACACTGAAAGGCTCCTTTTTATATATTATTTGTTCTATTAGTAATATTATCATACAAGTTAAATAATATTACATCGCAAAACAATATAATGTCAAATTTTTTTATTTTAAATTGAAAAATTGAATCTAATTCTAAATATAATGCCTATGGAGGGCATTTAAATTCCGCGATTATTAGTGGAACTGATGAAATTGTAATCGAAGAAATTAAGAATACAGTTAAAAGGGAATTTAATAAAGAAGCAGGTAAAAATAGTATAATTCTTATGGAATATATTTATCGTAACAAACAATTTCCGATAAAGGCTTTCTCCCGGTCTTACTTCCTAATTTCTTAGGATATTCTACCGGCATTAGGGCAACAACCAGGACATCTTCGGGTACACCTAAGATTTCTTTAACCTGATCCTGGTAGAAGGCACCGATCCAACAAGTTCCTAATCCTAAAGATGCTGCTTCTAAACTCATATGATCCAGAGCAATTGCTAAATCGATAGGAGAACTGTGTTCACCATTACTCATTATATGATCAAAATTATAAGCACACCCGGCGATAACTACCGGAGCTTCTCCTACAAATTTCTGATTCTTGCAAGCAGGAACCAATTTTTTTCTTAAACTCTCCTCTTTTACTACTATAAATTTCCAACCTTGCTGATTACTAGCAGAAGGTGCTAATCTGCCCGTCTCTAAAATCTGTTGTAATACTTCTTCGGGAATTTCTTTGTCCTGATAACTTCGAACACTCTGCCTTTTTTTAATTGCCTCTAAGACCATTCTACTTCCTCCTTCAAATTATTATAATGGGTTTGATAAATCAAACCCTACCCTTTTGTCATTCAGACTGTGTCACAATTACATCTTTTACCTAACCTTAAAAATTTTAAATTTTTTTAATCTACAAAAAATAATTGCTAAATAGAATTAGTTATAACACAGTCTGAATGCTTTCATTATACGTTCTCCTTTGTATTGTTGCGTTTTGCTGTTGCCTTTCCGGCTCTTTGAAAAAAGCCGTAGGGGATATCTCTGTGCCAAAAGAACGAGGAGTTGTAGAGAGGCAAAGGGGAGACAGGCTGAATTATGAAAAATAGCCCGTCTTCCCTTTTTGCCTGCATTCATACCGAATACTTCATGACTTATGGGACAGTAATGGCATTGGCGATTAATGTAACCGCGGTCTGTGCCAGCGCTCTGCCGTTCAGCGTTGCGCCGGTGTTCATCGTAATATTTGTTTTGGCCAATATATTTCCATTGAATTCAGACGTCGTTCCAAGAGCCACTGCGCCTGCGACCACCCAGAAGATGTTCTTGGCCTGTGCGCCGCCGCTCAGAATAACGCTCGTAGCGGAGCTGATATCGAGAGTTCCCGCTATCTGGAAGATCCAGACATCATCCGGGCCGCCCGAGAGGGTGACATCCGTTGGTATTGTCACACAAGAACTCCATTTGTAGAGTCCAGGAGCGAGTGTCAGCCCGCCAATATTTCCGGTGCCCAGTTCAGTAAAGTCGGGTAGTGTCCGTCCAGCGGCGTCGGTGTACGCGGCTTGCATGTCGAGTACAGCCATGCCTAGGTTAGTAGGAGTAGGCTCCGTATAGTCGGCTGCATATACTTTTCCGGTCACTAGAGATGATGTTGAAAATGTATTCGAGCCATCAGGTATTACAGGTGTTAATGCAAATCCTGTGATAGCGGCATAGGTGATTGGACTAACTCCAATATCTCCAGTAATTGAGGTGGTTCCAGTGGTTGTGATTCCTGATTTTGCTAGAATCACGAAACTACCGGCCGACCCAAGGTCTACTGGCGATTGAGCTATTTGCTTAGCACTTGTGGTAAAGGCAGCCATTGCTATTACCATTAAAACAATTATTAATTTTTTCATTATATTTCTCCTTTCAAAGAGACTTAATTTTTTGTTTTATTTTTAAAAGGTAATTAATTTACCTTTCTTTTTAAAATAGCTCCTTAATCTCATACTTATGAGGGAAACTGAAAAGTTTCTTATATTTCATAAGTACCTTTCCGCATCTCGATCTGATGCAGGTTAAGAAACTACCGCTTGTTATCAATTTACTAGTAACTTCTGGGGTCAAGTCTCCACATTTGACATAAGTTAACTTTAATATTCCTATACTTATGTCAAATGTGGAGACTTGACCCCATTATTCCTTCTTAATACCTCATTTTTTAATTAGGTTTCGTAATTGTATTAGCAATCAATGTAACCTCGCTCTGTGCCAACGCCCTGCCGTTCAGCACTGCGCCGGTATTCAGCGAAATCAGCGTTTGACTCAATATAATTCCCTTGAAGTCAGCCGCCGTTCCAAGAGTCGCTTGGCCAGAGACCTGCCAGAAGATGTTCTTGGCCTGTGCACCGCCGCTCAGGGTAACCATGGCATCGTTTTCCACGGTGAGGCCTTCTGCTATCTGGAAGATCCAGACGTCATTTGCGCCACCCGAGAGAGTAACGCCGGCACTTGTTATTAAAACTCCGGTGCCCCATTTGTAGAGGCCAGGAACGAGTGTCATCCCGCTAATATCTCCGGCGCCCAGTTCAGTATAATCCGGTAATGTTCGTCCGGCGGCGTCGGTGAACGCGGTTTCCATGTCGCTTACGGCCGTGGTCATGTTAGCAGGAGTAGGCGGAGCATAGTCGGCTGCGTATACTTTTCCGGTCACTAAAGACGATGTCGAAAATTCATTCGAGGAATCCAGTATTAACCCAAATCCAGTTATGTAAGTCGCGTCGGCCGGACTCACTCCAATATCTCCAACAATTGAGGTGACTCCAGTGGTTGAGATTCCTGATTTTGCCAGAATCACAAAATTGCCGGCCGAGCCAAGAAGCACTGGAGCTTGACCTAGCGCTACGGTTACTGTCACTGCGCATGTTGCAGTGAAGCTTCCATCTACTGTTGTTACTGTAATAGTAGTTGTACCTTCTGTTAATGGTGTTACTGCTCCACCTGCAACAGTTGCTACAGCTTCATCACTTGATGACCATATAACATTTTTGTTTGTTGCATTTGCAGGGGTAACAGTTTTTGTTATCGTTCCTGTTGCTCCCCCTGCTGTTAAGGTCATGGTTGCTTGATCTAAAGTTACTCCTGTTACTGCTACTGGTGTTGGTGTAATAGTTACTGTTATTATAAAAGATTGTGTATCAAGTAATTCTCCGTCACTTACCTCCACAGTTAAATCATGATCTCCAATTTGAGTAGAAGTAGGCGTCCAATTAATTACACCAGTTGTGGAATCAATAGTCATACTAGTAGGATTGGTAGTTAAAGAATAAGTCAGGGTATCCCCATCTGGGTCGGTGGCATTTACATTATAGGCATAAGCTGCTGCCACTGTTGCAGTAGTAATTGGAGTTGATGTTATAGTCGGAGATTGATTTGTGGGGGGAGCGCTAAAACAACCAACAAGTAAAGGTAAAAGTAAAAGTAAAGATATTAAAATTAATGTTTTTTTATTTATTAATTTTTTCATTATATTTCTCCTTTCAAAGAGACTTAATTTTTTGTTTTATTTTTAAAAGGTAATTAATTTACCTTTCTTTTTAAAATAGCTCCTTAATCTCATACTTATGAGGGAAACTGAAAAGTTTCTTATATTTCATAAGTACCTTTCCGCATCTCGATCTGATGCAGGTTAAGAAACTACCGCTTGTTATCAATTTACCAATTCACCGATTACCCAATCTACCAATTGTCCAATTTACCAATCTACCAGTTACTCATTTAATTTATTAAAAGACTAATATCTACTTAACTAAATACATATTTATATATTATCTATCCTATTAGTATTATTAATATTGTCAGACAAGTTAAATAATATTATATCACAAAATAATATAATGTCAAATTTTTTTATTTTATTTTTTATTTTAAATTGAAAAATTGAATCTAATTCTAAATATAATGCCTATGGAGGGCATTTAAATTCCGCGATTATTAGTGGAACTGATGAAATTGTAATCGAAGAAATTAAGAATACAGTTAAAAGGGAATTTAACAAAGAAGTAGGATTAAATCTCTTATTTGAATAAAAAATAAAAAAATAGTAGAGGACAAACCTATAACTTAGATCTAATTTAATCCATGTCCTGATTTAATCAATCCTGGCCACTCTGGCTAATCTATTTTAACCAATCCGATTAATCCACTCCGGTTAACCTGCTCCAGTTCCCACAGGTTAACGAGGTTACATTCTGATCCGCACCATAGCGGAACAGAATGTAACCTCTGGACTAACTCTTAACCTTAACTACTCCCTTTCTGACTTTTCGTTTTAATTTACACCACGCGCGGGGCGGGTAATTTTCCTTCCCCCTTAAATCCCCCCTAAGACCCCCCTCTTAACCCTCATCTATTTGCTTTTCGCTCCTTGCTTCAGTCCTCTCGCCTCGTTTTTGTGAACAAAAACTGTTGGCTCGGGACATTCAGCACCGCGAAAAAAATAAGGTAAGGTTATTTATAATAGGGGGGAGTATAAGGGGGACAGAAAAACTGCGGTCGATTCACC
>CAZXYB010000082.1:0-5286 GCA_964644855.1 uncultured Atribacterota bacterium
TTAACCAACATCACAGAACAATGAGCATATACTGTAGAATAACCTCCATTATGGCTTAAAATAATCACATTGCCATATCCCCGCATATAACCGGCATAGCTTACCAGGCCGCTCTCGGCAGCTACTATATTAGTCCCGGTAGGAGCTCCAATATCTATACCTGTATGAAATTCTGTTCTTCCGTTTAAAACTCTTGCCCCAAAAGGAGAAGTAACCCTTCCTCTTACCGGCCAGATAAAGTTACCTATATTACTGCGGGCTCCGGATACATTGGGAATTCTCAATTGCTGTCCTGTAGAAATCTTGGAAGCATTGGTGATATTGTTAGCCGCTATAATAGCTTCTATTTTTACATTATATTCACGTGAAATACTCCAGAGATTTTCTCCCTTTTTTACATAGTAAATTATTTCCTCCGCCACAGTATCCTTGCTATATCCTTCTGCTTCGGCAATATCCATATTAGTTATCGGTAACTTTAATTTTTGGCCTATGGATAGTCGGGATATTTCTTTTAAATTATTGGTAGAGATAATAGTATTCATCTTTACATCATATCTTTGGGATATAGTCCACAAATTATCTCCTTTTACCACAGTATAAGTTATAATAATTGGTCCCTGTTTCTGATTAGATTTAGATACTCCTCCTCCTATTGCAGGGATTTCTAATTTTTGGCCAAGTGATAAGAGGTCTTTTTCCTTGAGATCATTAACGCCAGCAATAACTTCCACTGAAATTCCATATTTTCGGGAAATATTCCACAAATTATCTCCTGCTTTAACCCTATAAACAATCGGCTCTGCTTCTTCGGGCTGACTAGTATTATTATTAATACTACTACTATTATTACTATTATTTTTATCAATAACTGCCTGGTTAACAATATTTGTTTCAGCAATAGCATTTTCAGGTGAAGATATTTTTATTACCTGCCCGACGGAAATCAATTCCGAGTTAGAAATCTTATTGTTAGCAAGAATGGAATTTACGTTAAGATTGTATTGCTGGGCAATTGTCCATAAAGTATCTCCTTTTTTTACGATATACATATCTTGATCAGCGTCAGGGAGATTGTCTTTAAGAATTTTAATTATCTGACCGATGGATAAAGTATCTTTACTTTTAATATTATTAAAAGCCGATATTGAATCCAAAGAAACGCTATATTTTTTAGAGATGCTCCATAGAGTATCACCCTTGGTTACTTTATAAGTAATAAATTGATCATTATTAGCAGCAAAAGAGTAAAAAGGAATAGAAAAGATAAACAATAAAAGTAAGGTTACTAAAATAATAGAATTTTTCTTATCCCTATTATCTTTTTTAGCTAAATACATATTCTACTCTCCTCTATTTAGGAATTAATAACCAAAAATGAAGTAAAAATAAACAATTAAGAAGTTTCCGCATGCAACTCTATTTTTTCAATTTTAGTAAGGACTTTATGATTTGTTTTACTCTTTCTTGTTTTTTTGAGATTCTTTTTCTAAAAAACTGTCAATAACATCCTTTTAAAAACGCCAGATTCTTCCAATTTTAACTGCCGGAATCTTATTAGTCCTTGCCCATTGATAGACAGTAAGAGGTTTTACTTGTAAATATTTCGCTACTTGTTTTGCAGTTAAATATTCTTCCACTTCATAAACCTCCCTCGATTTATGCAGATTTCTTTATATTATATTATTGTTTTTTGATGATTTTGTCAATTTTTTTTATCTGTTTTTTAAATATGTGGTATTGCAATATGTTCTTCTTTTATAATTTTCTTCATAGGTTGCAAATAACTATTCATTATCGACTAAATAATTGGAGAATTGGCAAATCGGTCAATCTTGTCAATTAATTACTCACCTACTACTTTTTATCCTTTTCTTTATGTAGTATATCTCCTACCTCCCGAGCAACTCGATAAGGCTTGGTCATTATTCTGATAGGCATAGACTTAAGGAAATGAGATAGATCTTTTTTTATCTCTTCAGTTATTCGATGGGGTTTAGTTAAGGCTCTGTCTATAAAATCTGCCGTGTAGGTTTCTAATAATTTTTCCCGGTTAATTCTGATTTCATTTCCACAAATATTACACTTAATATTCTCTAAATATTCACCTTTATAGGTAATGGTATGATTGGTTTCCTTATTGCAGTGAAGACAAAAAAGTTGAGCTTTTACTTTACTGGTCATTTGCTATTAAGTCCGATATATCGAACTTTTACCTCCTTTTTTAATCTAATAAAAACCATTTCATCTACTTTTCGCTTAAAACCTGCGCCAATCTTTTGTACATCTGGTAAGATTTCATTACTTTTTTTATATGCTCTCTGGTCTCAGAATAAGGAATATTTTCTACAAAATTGTCCAGGTCAGTTCTATCATATTTTTCTAACCACTTGCTGGTTGTACCTGGTCCGGCATTATAACCGGAAATCACTAATATTGAATCATTTGAAAATCTTTCTTCCAGGTAATTAATATACCAACAGCCCAAATCAATATTAATCTTGGGGTCAAAGAGCATTTCATCATTAAATTCTCCCAGATTTACCTTTTGGGCAATCCATTCCCCGGTCGAAAATATTATCTGCATCAATCCCCTGGCCCCGGCAACAGATTCATTCCAGGTGTTAAATCTGCTCTCCTCCCTGATCATGGCCAAAACAAGCAAAGGATCTATTTCGTATTCCAAAGCACGTTCTTTAATCATATCCTCATAATAAAGGGGATAGAGACTTTCCCATAATTTAAGAGGTAATTCCTCTAATAGATTATTTTCCTTTAAATAATTAAAAACTATCTCCGTATAATTTAAAGAATCATAATAATCCATATTCTTTTTATAAGCATCACTTAACTTAAATAACAAAAAGATGTTTCCTGGATAGTAATTTAATGTTCCTTTTAATTCAATTATTGATTCTTTGTAAAAACTAATCTCTTCAAATAATTCTGCTTTGAGTAGTGACAGTTGACCTTTCCCCTCAATTTTATCATATTTTTTTAAAAATTCATCTAAATTTATAAAATCTTTTTTTTTGGAGAGAGAAACTGGCCAAGTAAAACTAATATCACTTCTTTGTTCTATAATTCTTTCGCTATAATAACTCAAGGGGTATTTCCTAACAAGTTTTTCGTAAGCAATTTTTGCCTCCTCATCTGACCCCATCTTCCCTAAAATTTTTCCTTTCCAGTACAGGGCATCGTCACCCAATCCGCTTTGAGAAAACCTCTCTGATAATTCTCGATAGTAGCCTAATGCCTCAGGGTAAGAATTATTATTAGTATAATATCGGGCTAAATTCCATAGAGAAGTCATAGATTCATAACTATTGGGATATTTGCTGATCAATTCTCTCCACAGTGAAATTCCTTTTTCTGTTTCTTTTAACTGAAAATAAGATTCTGCCAAACGCAGATAAGATTGTCGGGCATAATAGCTTTCGGGGTATTGTCCGATAATTTTTTCATATTTGTCTATTGCCAAATAACGCTCTCCTAAGACGCGCAGAGAATTGCCCCCAAGATAATTTGCTTTAATAGTAATTTCATCGGAAGGAAATTTTGCTATAATCTCCTCACACTGATCAACAGCTTCCTTATATTCCTTTTTATAATATAATGACCTTGCCCTTTTATAGTAAACTTCTGCTATATCTTTAACTGTGGGAAAGTTCTTCATAATTTCCTCATACAAACCCTCAGCCAGATTATACTGGCGATATTTAAATAAAATATCTGCACATTTCGCCATTATATGGTAAGGAACTATTATGTCTTTTAAATCTTCCTGCTGAGTTTTATTAAAATATCTAATCAACAACTCTTCCGGTTCTGATTTCCTTTTAAGTCTATAGCCTTTATCCAATATCTCATATAAACAGTTAAGAGAATCGACATATTTTTTTTCTTGCCAATATATCGCAGAAAGCTCAAGTAACACCTTTGCTTTAAGCTGGTTATCTTTAGAATTTTCCAGGATATTTTTATAATAAATTACTGTAGAAGCTGTATCATTTAATTCGCGGTAATTCTGAGCTATTTGATAGCTGGCTTCTGAAATAATCAGGCTTTGAGGAAAATTCTCTATTATCTGTTTATAAGTAGCTGTAGATTCGTGATTTTCGCCTTTTAGTTTATAAGTTTCAGCCAGATAAAAAAGGGAATAATCAGTCAAAATTGGGTCGCTTATTACTAAGCTCTCATATATTTCTATCGCTCTATCCCAATCTTCAATTTTTCTGTAACAATCCCCTAATAAATACTGGGTTTTAATGTAAAGAGGTAAATTCAGGGTGGAATATTCTACCTTTAACCATTCGGAAATTGCCTGCTGATAATCACTCTCTTGATAAAATTCTAATCCTGCCTTATAGCTTCCCAGGTCTTCTTTTAGTTTAATATTTGGGGGCTGTTGTTCTACTAATTTGGAAAGCTTTAATATCTTTAACTGCTGGGCTTCAAGTTCAGTCAATTCATCATTAGCGGCCAAAGCAATATCCACTCCCATTAAACTGACAGCTAAAATCATTATCAAAAAAAACATAATAATTGAAGTTTTCATTTTATGTACTTTTATTTTCTTTCTCATTTTCATCCTTGCTGACTCAGCACGCTACGCTGTATCGCTACTATTTAAATTTAAATCCTTTCTCTTTGAAGAGCTTAAGACAGATATTGAGCAAAATTTTATTCTGTTCATCATCTATTCCTTTATATAAGAAAATGGGGCCTGTAGTCCATATTTATTTTAAAAAACTATCTTTTTTTATTTTTATACATTTTCTGATCTGCGATACGTATTATTTCTTCTATTGATTTTGGGTGTTCGGAATTATAACAGGAAAAGCCGATACTGAATCCAATTTTATATGGTTTATTAGAATTCCGGTTTTCTCTGGCCAATTCATCATACAATCTTTTTTCAATTATAGGTATTTCCTTTAAAGAGCTGTCCGGAAACACCAATAAGAATTCATCTCCTCCCATTCGTACAATAATATCCACTTCTCTTAAGATAGATTGAAAGAGATTTGCTACTTGGGTAATCGCCTTATCCCCTTCTTCGTGGCCAAATTCGTCATTAATTTTTTTTAAATTATCTAAATCAGTATAAGCTAGCAGAAAAGAAGTTTTGTTTCGTTTGCCAATTTTAACCTGTCTTTGAAGAAGTTCTAAACCATAACCTCTGTTGTATGCTCCGGTAAAAAAGTCATAGTGAGCTAATTTTTTTAGTTCTTCTTCAATTCTCTTTCTCTCGACGACGGTTGCCACCTGTTCGGAGACAAATTC
>CAZXYB010000083.1:0-2479 GCA_964644855.1 uncultured Atribacterota bacterium
TTTTAAAGACTTGAAATATCGGAAATACCACAAATACTATTAAGAAATAAAAAATTGCCAGGATAGACACAAATAGCAATGGTTCTTTCCATATTAAACGAAAATTTCCGGTGATTTCCTGTATCTTTCTATTTGAACTGTTCATATTTTCAACCCCATAAAATATTTGCGTCAATAATATAATAATCCCTGCTACTCAAAATAATCAACCAGTAGCAGGGATTATTATTCATCTATTACTTCGCTAACACACTGTAATTATTTTCCTATCCTGTCTCTCCAAGCAGTAACTAATTCATCTTTGTGCTCGCCTGCCCAGATTGCGTCATAATCGATTAATTTTACTTTATCTAAAGTTACAGCACCTTCGGCAACGGTTGCTTTTGGATTAACCGGTAAGCGGTTATATTTCTGGAATAGTTCCTGGGCTTGTTTGGTATAACACCAGTCAATAAATTGTTTTGCTAATTCTGGTTCCGGTCCACCTTTAATTAAAGAAAGACCTCCAACTTCATAACCAGTTCCCTCTGAGGGGAAGGTCATAACCACTGGATATCCTGCATTTATACCTTTAGCCATAATATCATGCGAAAAAGCAATACCAACTGCTATTTCACCTAATCCAACCATAGGAATGCAACCTGTTCCTGATTTAGTATACTGAAAAATACTTTCTCTATCAAATTCTTCCCACCAATCCAGAGCTTTTTCCAGTCCAACCATTTGGATAAGAGTTGCATAAGTAGTATATGAAGTACCAGAAGTATACGGATAAGCTATAGCAACATTCTGTTTAAAAGCTGGGTTTAAAAGATGAGACCAGGAAGTCGGAGCTTCTACATTATGTTCCTTTAAAAAATTTATGTTAGAAACAAATCCAATGGCACCAGTATAGAATCCTGTCCAAGCCCAATCCTCTGCATGTAAAATGTCTTTTAATTCAAAATCGGTATTAGGTTTGTATGGTTCAAGTAAGCCCTTTGATGCAGCATTTATATGAGATGTATTAGAACCAGCATGCCACATACTTGCTTGAGGATTTGCGGCTTCTGCTTCTATGCGGGCTAAAACTTCACCAGAGGACATTCTCACCCATTCTACATCAATTCCTGTCTCTTTCTCAAAAGCATCAATGTAATACTGGGCCTCTCCGGTATCAAATGCTGTATACATATGAAGCACCTTACTTGCTGCCAAACCTGTGATAAACACACTACCTACCATAACCATGACTAATAAAAGTACTAAAGTTAACCTTTTCATGAAAAAAACCTCCTAATTTTATTTTTATGGTTTTTTACCATAGAGAATACAATTTCTATATTCCTGTATATATATACTACCTTTCTTATCAACCTCCCTTCTTTTTTTCAAATAATTTAAAAAATAAATTATTTGAAAAATTAATTAACATTTTATAATACAAGAAGTCTTCCTTGAGGATTTAATTTACTGTACAAAGCTTTTCTTATCTCCTGTTTTTCTCTATAAGATCTAACATGGTCATAACCATCTTCCTGCCAGGGAGGAGAAGTAAGGAGCGATTTTTTAAATACATCTAAAAGCTTATCTTCAAATTTCTCTTTATATTTTCTTTCTATAAATCGTTGAAATGCTTCCGGAAAATTATTCCAAGCTTCCTGTTCCTGGCCAGCTGGAGTAGGGTAAAATAGTCCGTTATTTTCTTTTACTGCTTTTAAATCTCCCCCTCCGTCACCAATCATTAATACCTGATCTTCTTTATATTTACCAGCCTCTTTAGCAACTTCAATATGATGTCCCTTTGACCCCATTTCCTGACCAGCAATAATCTGAACATATTGAGCAATTCCCTGGTCTTCCCAATAATTCGCTAAATCTGTATAAGGAGTCTTAGAAACAATTAATATATCTGTATGTTGAGCCATTAACTCTAAACAATTTTTTACCCCATTAAAAGGAGGAATCTTTGCAGAAATATGAGGAAACATTCTGTTTACGGCTTCACTCCAGCCTAAAAGTTTATACAAAGCAAAATCCTTGGGATTTTGATTGAGAAATTCCTCTAAGCTAGGATTTCCTAACCCTAATTTATTCTCCCTGGTATAGGCAATATATTCATTTAAAGATTTTGTATCCGGTAGTTTTATATGCCTTTCCTCTAATACTTGCTGAACATCTTTTCTGTTTTTAAGTGCGGCAAGAGTAAGCTGGATAGCAATAAATCTATTACACCCTCTGTCCACAGAAAAAAGATTATAATATTCCGCAACTTCTCTAAAATAAGACTCAATTCCCCATAACTGATAAAATTCCATAAATTGGGGGTGGAAAATTAGCATCTGTTTTCCATTCATATTATCAGTAACACAACCATCAGTATCAATGGCTACTAAAAAATCTTTGGTCTTTCTAAAATTTCTTAACTGTTGCTCCGGATCTTTTTTTATCTGCTTTTCTGTAAGTCTTGGCAATGCCATAATCTAACTCCCTTCTAATA
>CAZXYB010000083.1:2579-5261 GCA_964644855.1 uncultured Atribacterota bacterium
TTTCTATACCCCACCGGTATATATTTTCCGCATTTTTTAGCAATATATATCTCTTTAAATTTTGCAAATTGAGGAAGTAAAGTTCCAATAAGAGGTAATGCCCAATTTATAAATTCATCAGTTACATCTACTCTATTGGAAGCAATCCATTTTTTAGGAAATTCCCTTTCTGAATTTGCTACAGTATCTAAAAGTATTTTATCATAATTTACTTTATAAGGTAAACCAGGATTTCTTATGATGGTCGACATAAAACCATTTTCTCCGGATAAAGCGATTTTGGCAGCATATACTCCTACTTGGTAAGCTTCTTCTTTGTCAATTTCAGATGCATAGGCTATCTCCCGTCTCTGGCGAGTACCCGGTCTTTCCGAGCGCGCAATCCCCTTAACAATTAACCTACTCTGCGCCCTTCCCTGATTATCTTTTCTGTCTGTTCCGTTAAGGTAATTAATCAATGCCTGCTCTACTGTATTTTCAGAAGCGCTAAATTGGGCATGACCAAAACTATCTCGCAGTATTCCTAAATCCCCTACATTTACCCCTTCTCCAATAACTATAATACACCTTTTCTGTTTTTTTAATTTTTCATTAACTTTTTCCGTAATAAATTCTAAATTACCTTGATAGTCATCTTTTGATAGAGATTCCGGTAAAATTATTAGTAAGGGTATTTCTCTTCTGGGATCAGCCAACCGTGCTGCTGCCGGAATAAAACCAATTTTTCTCCCCATTACTCCGATTATCAAAACGGGGTCACTGGTATAGCTGGCTTTATTTTCTTCGTTTGCCTCCATTATATTGATAGCTAAATTCCGAGCTACACTCCCATACCCCGGGTCATGATCACATACTGCGAATGTTCCATCAACTTGCAACGGTCCTCCTACGTCATTATCAATAGTTTTAGGTATGCCAGTACAAATCAGCGCTAAATTTTCTTTTTGGGCTAATTTACTTATTTTATTAGCTGTATCCATGGAGTCTCCGCCTCCGCAATAAAAGAAATATCCCACATTATGCTTTTTAAAAACCTCAATAATACGGGCTAAATCTTCATCATTTTTTATTTTATATCGGCAGCTGCCGATTGTACCAGCAGATGGGGTATCTGCTAATAAATCTATCTGCTGAGGCTCCTGAGAAGAGATGTCTATCAATTCTTCTTTTAAAACTCCAAGGATACCCATTTTTGCTCCATATATTTTATCAACCTCTTTAGAGGAAATTAATTCATCAATTGCTCCTCTGATACTATTATTTATTACCGAAGTGGGACCGCCTGATTGTGCAATAACCACATTTTTCATTTGTTTAACTTCCTCCTTTTTATAATTTATTACACCGATTATAAATAGATTACATAGATTGATAAGAGTACGCAGATTATATTTAGATTTACTTGATACTTTATTTTAATTTGTAAAGATATTTTCCACCATTTTGAATCCAGAGTTTCCCTTGACTGATAAAATCTTCGTGGTGAATCGAATCCGGATTCCGATAACCCAATCCTACTGATTCACAAACATCTTTAGAAATTCCAGTAGCCAAAGTAACTTTAAAATTAAACTCTTCTTTCCCGGAATTAACGTCAAAGCTTCCCATTCCTCTAACATTTATTACATGAGCAGCAATATTTTTACTAAAATTGAGATTTGATTCTAAATATTTTTTTACATAATCTTTGCAATGATAACCTATCTGCCTTAAGGCAAGGTCCATCTCCGGCCGAGAATGAAAACAATTGATATGAGGGGCATAGATAATAATCTCTCCGCCTTTTGCCATTACTCCGGGACTCTGCAATTTATAGGACCCTTTGCCGGCAGTCCAAATCTCATCATAGCTTTTATCAATAACCTGGACAGCACACTCAAGAGGTTCATCTAAATAAATTACATGGAGTTGAGAGCTCACTTTTGCTGCTTGTTTATAAGCCTCGATAAAACCATCGAACCCCGCACCTACATATAGGCCTTTTGGTATCACCAGGTGTTCTGTTTCTTCAAAGACCATATTAAAAGAAATTGTGGGTGCTTTTATTTTATCAAATATATATGAGGAACCTTTATTTATTACTTCTCGGGCAAAGTTATCAACAGTGCCGATAATTTGAGGAATACCGATAAGCACTGCTGCCCAATGAAACAAATCTATCACCTCCGGACCGGAAATGCCCGGTAAAAACACCTTTAACCCTCCCGCATAACCAGCGGCTTCATGCGGCAATGTCCCACTTAAAGTAATAATCAAATCATAATCTTCTATAATTAATTTATTTACCACTACCAGGATAGACTGGGAAAAATCTCCTTGAGTTTTGTCCACTACAAAAGAAACGGGAATTTCTCCCACGGTTACCAGTTTTTGAGGGTTACTATATTCATGGTTATAATAATTATCAAAATTAATCTGGAAGGAAAGACCCAACTTCCTCCGGATCTCTTCTTTAGCCATCGCTCGATGGGTACCGCCCGCATTCAGAGAATCAATCTGTTTCATTCCCTTACTTTTTAACTCTTGATATATAAGAGGAATTAATTTATTGGTAAAGTCTGTTCTGGTATAATCAGGATGAATTAAAAGGACTTTTTTTACTGACTTAAAACCTCTTAGGCTTTCTTTTACGATTCCCTCTAATTGTTTATTCGTTAATTCTCCATTGAGATTTTCTATTGA
>CAZXYB010000084.1:0-5169 GCA_964644855.1 uncultured Atribacterota bacterium
TCAACTCCTAATTGATCTACGATTATCTTTTTTATTCTGTCTATTGACTCCATTCTATACTTTCACCTCCTTTCACATTACCATGCCGCCATCGACATTTATAACTTGTCCTGTAATATAATTTGCTGCATCAGAAACTAAAAAATGCACCACCTTAGCAACATCTTCCACAGTACCTAATCTTTTTAAAGGGATGTGTTGCTGCAGATCTTGTCTAACTTTTTCCGGTAATTTTTTAGTCATATCTGTATCGATAAATCCGGGTGCGATCGCATTTACATTTATATTTCTCGAAGCAAGTTCTTTTGCCATTGATTTAGTTAATCCTATTATCCCTGCTTTTGATGCGGCATAATTAACCTGCCCGATATTTCCCACTAATCCTATAACTGAGGATGTATTTACGATTTTATTAATGCTCTTTTGCCTCATCATATATTTTGCCACAGCTTTAGAACAATTAAAAGTACCTTTTAGATTTATTTTTATCACTGCATCCCAATCTTCTTCTTTCATCCTAATTAAAAGAGAATCTCGAGTTATCCCGGCATTATTTACCAATATATCTATTTTCCCAAACTTATTTATAATCTCTTTCACCATTCTATTAACTTCATCAAATACAGTTATATCAGCTTTTATTCCAATCGCCATATTACCATTTTTTTTAATTTTTTCCAAAGTTTTATCGATTTCACTTTTTGATAAAATATCATTAATGACTATGCTTGCTCCATGTTGTGCTAATTCTAAGGCAATAGCCTTACCTATCCCCCGAGCTGATCCTGTAATTAAAGCAACCTTCCCAGATAGTTCCATTTTATAAGACCTCCCCCATTTTTTCAACTACATTTTGAAGAGAATTTGAATCAAATACATTATAGACTTCAGACTTAGGAACAATTTGCTTAATTAATCCTTTCAACACTTTCCCTGGACCTACCTCTATAAAACAATTAATACCTTCAGTACTCATTTTTTTTATGGAATCAACCCACCTTACAGGATGAGTCATTTGTTTGATTAGAGCTGTTCTGACCTCTTCTTTATTGTTAATGTAATCGGCACTAACGTTGCAAATTATAGGTATTTTGGGATTATCTATTTTTACATTTTCCAAATATCTCGCTAATTTTTCTTTTGCAGCCTCCATAAATGATGAGTGAAAGGGAGCACTTACTTTTAAAGGTATCGCCATCCTTGCTCCTTTCTCTTTGGCTATCAATGATAGCTTTTCTAATGCTTTAATTTCACCGGAAACTACAATTTGAGTTGGAGAATTATGATTAGCAATTTCTACTATCCCAATATCATTAATTTTTTCACACATTTTACTTATCTCATCTTCTTCTAAACCGATAATTGCTAACATCGAACCTCTTCCTGCCGGAATTGTGCCCTGCATGTATTCTCCCCTCTTCCTTACTAACTTCACTGCATCTTCAAACTTAATAGCAGAACTAGCTACCATTGCTGAATATTCTCCCAGGCTATGTCCGGCAACTATAGAGGGTTCAATTTTATTTTTTCTTAATAATTTATACAAAATTGTGCTAATGGTTAAAATTGCTGGTTGAGCATTAACCGTATTTTTCAATTCTTCTTCTGGGCCTTCGAAACAGATTTTACCAATATCTACTCTTTCTTCTTTTAGAGCTTCATTAGCTCTATTAAGTAAAATTTCTGCTTCCGGGTAATTTTCTATTAAATCTTTTCCCATTCCTACTTTTTGTGACCCCTGGCCTGGGAAAACAAAAGCTATCTTGTTCATATTTTTTTCATAACCTTTCTTATTAAAATCTTATAGTACCTAAAAAAGTATCGAGTTAAGAAAGAGAAAAAGAGGTACAAAAAAATAGTATTCTTCCTTTATCTAACTAACCCACTAAAGTTTACACTACCTCAGAATTTTTAATTTTTTACCATTTTAAAACAATGGAACCGTAAGTAAGACCGGAACCGAAGGAAGTTATTAGTACAATATCGCCATTTTTTATTTTACCTTCTTTCACTGCTTCATCAAGAGCGATCATAACGGAAGCAGCTGAAGTATTTCCATACTTTTCCAAATTTACAAAAACTTTATCTTCTTTTATTTTTAAAACTCTGGTCAGTGCGGAAATAATTCGAATATTAGCTTGATGCGGAATAAAACAATCTATATCCTCTACTGATAGATTACATTTGTCCAAAGTTTTTATAGTTACCCTTTTCATATGTTTAACCGCAAGCTTGAATACTTCATTACCTTTCATCTTAACATAATGCATTTTCTTTTCTACGGTTTCATGAGAAGCAGGGTTTCTGGAAAGGCCAGCTGGTAACATAATCAAGTCATCGTTTGACCCATCTCCTCTCAAACAACCAGAAAGGATTCCTTTCTCCTGGCCAGCTTTTAAAACAGCAGCTCCTGCTCCGTCACCAAAGAGGACACAAGTATTTCTATCAGTCCAGTCAACTAATTTTGAGAGAGTTTCTGCCCCAATGATTAAGGCATTGTCATAAAATCCGGTAGCAATATACTGCCAGGCGGTAACCAGGGCATAAACCGAACTGGTGCATCCTGCTTGCAAGTCAAAAGTTGCGGCGTTTACAGCCTTAATTTTATTTTGAACTAGACAGGCAGTGGCCGGAAAAACCATATCCGGAGAATTCGTAGCAACAATTATTAAATCAATCTCCTCAGGTTTAATATTTGCATCTTTTAGGGCTTTCAAGGCTGCCTTTGCAGCTACATCTGAAGTAGCTTCATTGTCTTCAGCTATATGGCGTTCAGAGATACCCGTTCTGGTGATAATCCATTCGTTATTTGTATCAACCATTTTTTCTAAATCTTCATTAGTTAGAACTTTTTTGGGGAGGTATGATCCAGTTCCAATTATTTTAACATTTTGCAAATTTTTCATTAATTAAAATTTTCCCTTCTTGTTAGTAATTTTTTTTATATTTACATCTCCTTAAAGCGTTCTACTAGATCAGCATCTATAAATTTACCGGTATTGAGTATGGCATTTTTAAAAGTTTTTGCTTTAGACCGCCCATGACAAATAAAGCATAATCCGTTTACACCTAATAGTGGAGATCCGCCGTGTTCAGTATAATCGGTCGTTTTTACCAAATTCATAAATTTTTCTTTTAATTTATTCATTTCTTGATTTTGTGGAAGATTATTGATAATCATTTTATTAATCTCGGTTAAAAGCAGCTTGGCTAACCCTTCAGAAGATTTTAATAATATGTTGCCGGTAAATCCATCACATACTACTACATCTACCTTCCCCTTAAAAATATCCTTACCTTCAATATTTCCTGCAAAATTAATATTAGCATTTTCCAATTTTTTATAAGCATTTTGAGCGAATTTATTTCCTTTATTTTCTTCTTCACCAATATTTAACAATCCTATTTTAGGATTTTCTATTCCTAAAATGTATTTAGCGTACTTACTTCCTATAAGGGCAAACTGGGGTAGATGTTCCGGCTTGCAATCTACATTGGCACCTACATCCAATACCAATACTTTCCCTTTTGCGGAAGGTAAAATGGCGCCAATGGTTGGACGGCGTATTCCAGAAATACATCCTAACTCCAATAATGCCGCAGCCATAACCGCCCCACTATTTCCAGCAGAAATAAAAGCATCAGCTTGATTGTTTTTGATTAATTTCGTGCCTACTACTATAGAAGAATCTCTTTTATTCCGTATGGCATCTAAAGGAAATTCCCCAGTTTCAATATATTCTTTACAATTTATAATCGATAATTTATCTTTTTTATATTTATATTTTATTAACTCTTCTTTAATTTTCCCCATATAACCCAGTAAAATAATCTCTAAGTCTCTTTCTTCTAAAGCTAAAACTGCGCCTTTTACAACTTCTTCGGGAGCATAATCTCCACCCATAGCATCAAGGGCTATTTTCATTTAGTTTTTCTCCTTTTTTAGGTTATTATCAACGGTAAAAATTACTAATTTTCCCGTAAATACCTCTTTTTGTTCGGTCTTTACGTGAACTGATACTAAATATTTATTACCTTTGTTACGGGCAATTCTTGCTTTGGCAACCAGGGTCTGCCCGGCATAGACAGGTTTTTTATAGCTTAAACGAGCAATCCCGGTTAAGGCAACTTCTGCATCAATGATGGAAATTGCTAATGAATCAGCTAAAGAAAATATATAATGACTTCTAACTATCCCAGTTCTGTTAAAAGCCATATCCTTTGTAGTTTTTAAGATGGCAATGGCATTCTTACCCAATTCCAAATCTATTAATTCTCCAACGATTTCTTCTTTGCTCAGAGATTTTACTTTATCACTCGAGGAAGTATCTTTGGCAACTTGCACTATTCGTTTTCTCATTTCGGGGATACCCATTTCCAGGCGATCTAATCGAATAGTTTGCACACTAAAGTTAAATAATTCAGCAAGTTTTTTATCAGACAAAAACGGGTCATTCGAAATATGTTCTTTTATTTTTCTTTGCCTTTCTAATTTACTTAAATTTTGAATCATTTTACCAGCCGCCTATTTTATATTTATTAATAGCACCTATTATAAGCAACTACTAATTGCAAGTATTATACATTAGTCGTATCTAAAAATCAAGCATTTTTTGCATAAATTCGTATTGCCTATTGCGTACCGAGTAAAATGATAGAGGAAGCATATAGCGTGGAGTGTGGAGTGTATAGTTATATAGTTAGGAAAAAAGAAAGGAGAGAGAGCATAAGACGGAAATGAAAATAAAAAAAGTACCACATTTTTATAAATTAACTGTGGCACTTTTTTACATCTGATAATAATGATATTTTATAATTTATTTCTTTTTATCTTTTTTCTCAGAAGATGAAATAATTTCTTTTCCATTGTAATAACCGCATTCAAGACATGCTCTGTGAGGTAATTTCATCTCATGGCATCTCGGGCATTCTTCTAAGTTTACTTCCTTCAAATTCCAGTGTGTGCGTCTCTTATCTCTTCTTGATTTTGATATTTTTCTTTTCGGCATCGGCATAACGCATACCTCCTTATTTTATAGTATAGTTTAATTGTATATCTCGATTTATTGATTAGTTAATTTATTGATAACTTTAAAAGTATATAATTTCTTATTGAAAAAAGCAAATTATTTTTTAATTTTCTTAATTGTTTCTATTTGCCTTTATTTT
>CAZXYB010000085.1:0-1528 GCA_964644855.1 uncultured Atribacterota bacterium
ATTTATAAAATCTTCGATGAAATATGTATGTAGCTCTGTCAGTATTATTACACTTTCTTTCCAAGAATTTTCTTTTTTAGATACAACTTAAAATTATTTAAACTTATTACTCCCTTGATATATCCTCATTTTTAAAGCTAACCTCAGTTGCACAGCATCATCAAATTTTTTTGGGTCTAAACCGGTTATCTCTTTAACCCTTCTTAACCTATAAAGCAAAGTATTACGATGTACATAGATAGCTTGAGCAGTTTTTAAAATACTTAAATTATTATCAAAAAAAGCTTTTAAAGTTTCTAATAATGTTTCGTTTATTTTCTTCTCTTTACTATTTTTTGCAGAATAGATAGTTTTTCCCATAAATTCTTGCTGACTTTCTTCTCTTATCTCTGCTAACAGCTTGCCTACACCTAGATTACCTATATGATAAATATCTCCCGCTCCTTCCAATTTAGTCCCTACATCTAACGCCTGGGTAGCTTCTTTAAATGATTTATTTAAACCTTGAATGCCTTCATGATATTCTCCGATTCCGATGGTTACTTTAAATTTCATCTTTTGAGAAATAGTATCTTTTATTCTCTCTCCCATTCTAAATAATTTTTTTCTTAGAATTTCATTTGAATCTTTAAAATTAATAGTTTTCAGAACTACAAATCTATCTCCCCCCGTATAAGATACAATTTCCTGGGGGGTATCCACAAATATCCCTTGAATAACTTTTAATACATCATTTTTTAATCTTTGTAGATGAATTTCTCCTTTTTTCGATCCTTTGAATGCCTGTAAACTCTGCTTAGCGGTCTTTTCAAACTGATAAATATCTATAACCAGGGCTACGCGGGGAATTAGGATATCATAACCCACAATTTGCCCCCGAGTTAAAAATAAATCTGAATCATTTCCAATTCTCCCGGAGATTAGATCTTGAATAAAATTTTCCTGAGCCTGTTTTTCTAATTGTATTTCTTTTAATAAAAATTCCTGCTGTAACATCATCTCAACGGTCATCTTTATCACTTCTCCAAAAGGGCTTACTTCGTCTGGTTCACCGGTAATACCCACCACTCCTATAATTTTATTATTATGTTCTATAGGGAGGTTAATCCCTGGTTTTGCTCCCACTAAATGATTGATATCTTTAGAATAAATTTCCAGCTTCTTCCCTTCTTCAATTACCTGGGCTGCCCCTTCGTGATATTGATCTAAACGGCTTTTGTCTCCAGACCCAATAATAACCCCTTTTTCGTCCATAATATTAATGTTTTTTCCCAAAATACTCATAGTTTTATCAACTATATCTTGAGCTAGTTTACGGATAATCTTCATCGGTTACTACCTCTTTTTAATAAAATTCGTATCGAGTATCGCGTATCGCGTCAAGAAAGAGAAAGAAAAATACCATTCTACTCTTTATCTACCTCAATAAAGTTTATATCAGCAAATTGTATTTTACAATTATATTATTCGATAGAATAAATAAAAATCCTTCTTTAATTATATATGCTGATTTAAAAATTACAACATT
>CAZXYB010000085.1:1628-5165 GCA_964644855.1 uncultured Atribacterota bacterium
AATTGGTGAATGGGCAAATTGGGTAATTGGTAAATTTACAAAATATTTTAATAAAAAGAGGAATTTGCTTTAAAAGTATTGAATATATATAATATAAAATAAAAAGGTTCTTTAATTCTTAAACTAAAAAATTAAAAAAATCCGGTACAGAAATAATATAACAAAAATAAGTTAAAAAAATTTTATAAAAAAAGAGGATTTTTAAGAATTATGTTGAATATAGATATTATGTATAATTATTTGAGTAAATTTCTTCAATTTTATCCATAAAGTTGTAAAATATTAAAAAAGAAAGGATGGTAAATATGTATAGAGAAAATTTAAAATTAAGTTTTGTAATCTTTTTAGTAATTTTATTAGCCCTTTTTACTACCACTGTCTTTGCCAGCAGTGAGACAGAAAAATTATTGCAAGAAATTATAGAAGGAAAAACTCTGAAACCTGATATCTTCACTTTCATCAATATGGGGAATTTTTATTGTTCATTAGATCTATATGAGCCTGCGGGAAAAGAATATGAAAAAGCCTTAGATTTAGATGAAACAAATATATTAGCCAGAATAAATCAGAGTTATGCTTTATACAAAATAGGAGAAAAGGAATTAGCTCTTACTAAATTAAGTCAAATTATTATCGAGGACCCTAATAATGCCTTTGCTTATTTTGTAAAGGGAATGATATACAAAGATACACTCGAATATGACTTAGCAATAGAAGAATACGAAAAAGTTGTTGAACTCATTCCCCAAAATGACAAGCTTATTTCCGAATTAGCCCAGCTCTACCAGGATAATGATCAACTAATTAAAGCTACGGAAACATACATAAAATTAGGTAAACTTAAACCCAGCCCCTATATCCTGGATAATTTTTTAGCTTACCAGGAAAGTGCCGCTTGTTATTTAAATTTAGGTGATTACTATAGTAGTGTGGGAAATATTGATCAAGCTGTATTTGCCTACAATAAAACTACTCAATTTAGTGAGGATAAGCGGTCAGTAGCTATAGCACACTATCGATTAGGACTTATTGATCTAAAGGGTAAAGAATACGAGCAAGCCATAATGGAAAAAGTATTATCCCAAAAATTTTACCCCTTATACATCAAAGATTTTACTTTTGATAATTTTGCCCAGGCTTTTATTGAAATAGGCAACATGCATTATAATGCGGGAGAACTCCAAAAGGCTTATCAAAATTATGAACTGGCTCTTCAATTGGCAGATTCAAATTATATCCTCTCAGAAGCACATTATAAATTAGGATTATCTTATTACCGCAGTCAGGATTATGAAAATGCTGTAAGAGAAGGAGAAATTGCCTTAAGCCTAAATCCCGAATATTTATCTGATCAACAAAGATTAATTGACCTTTTAATTGCTAACTCCTGGTCCAATTTTAGTAAAAAGGAATAAAACAGTATCGAGTATCAAGTATTGAGTATCGAGTCAGGAAAGAAAAGAAAGAAAAATTCAAGTTAGTATCAAGTATCAAATACAGTAATGAGTGATGAGTAATAAGTAATGTGTGATAAGAAAAGAGTAAGCTAGTTAGTTGGTTACCCTGGTTAACTAGTTAGTAAAAAAAGAATTTGCATGGAGCGTGTAGCGAATAAGTTCCTAGTTATCCAGTTACCCGGTTAACCAGTTTGCCAGTTAATAAATTTCGAATTACAAGTTTCTAGAGAGAGGTAGGGGCTTGATTTATCAAGCCCGCAAAACTCGAGACAGATAATCCGTATACTATAAACTATTTTTTTACTAACGACTATTAAAATAAATTCGAGGTGAAAAAATGAAAGCAAATAAAATAATTAATGGTTTAACTTTATTGCTTATCGGAATAATCCTTTTATCCAATACTTTAAATATATTAGAATGGTCTGTTTGGTCAAACATAATTAAACTCTGGCCCCTACTTATGGTAAGTTTAGGTTTATCTTTAATCTTCAGAGGAAAGAACCTTTCGTTTATGGGGCCATTAATTGTTTTCCTGGCAATTATATTGGGAGCAGGATCAGGCTATATAGGAATTAATCTTGAAGGAGAAACGGTAAAGGAAGTAAAAACCCTGAGCCGAGAAATAGTTCTCGAAGTTGAAAAGGCTCCGGAAGTCGAAACACTCTCAGAAACTGAAATCACACCAGAAAACGAATTAACTCAGCAAGTGGAAATATCTCCGGAAGTTAAAGAGTATCCTAAAATTGAAAGAATTTCAATTGAATTAAATCTTGATGTAGGAGAGCTTACCATGGGCGAATCTACACCACTACTTTATGAATGCATTTCTCAATATCGATTTAAAGAATTCGAACCTTTTGAAAAATATTCTACTACTGAAAAAGAAGCTAACATTCTTATCTATCATACTCCAGCTAAGGGAAATTTTCGTAACCCTAAAAATAACTGGCAGTTAAAATTAAATAATCAAATAATATATAATCTATCCATAAAAACAGGCGCCCTCAATACAGATTGTAACTTGTCAGCCTTTAAGGTAGAAAAACTTTACATAGAAAGCGGGGCAAGTAATATTAATTTGGTTATTCCTAATTATAATTCTAAAATAATTATAGATACCGGAGTATCTAATATCGATATCGCTATGCCTAAAAATGTGGGAGCAACAGTGAATATTGATTCGGGAATTGCTGTAAAAGACCTTGACGACTTTATTAAGAGAGATGGTATGTATATTTCCAATAATTACAGCAGCTCAGAATTCAAGGTAGATATAGAGATTGATTCCGGAGTTTCCCACATAAACATTCATTATACAGATATTCCCTAATAATGTGATTACAACCCAAAAAGTAAATAAAGTAGATAAATCCATTATTGCGGAGTATGATTATGAAATGGAACTAATTCTGATTGATATCCCCAATTTTGAACCTAAAACAAATTTTAAAATAGAAGAACAGATCTTGGAAATTTGTGATGCAGATAAATTTATTTTAAGATTCTGGCAAAACAACCCATGTGTAGTTATTGGAAAATTTCAAAAAGAAGAATACGAAGTAAATCTTGAATACGTTAAGAAAAAGAATATTCCAGTTTTTAGAAGATTTACCGGGGGTGGCACTGTTTACCATGATCAAGGAAATTTAAATATAACTTTCTGCAAAGAAAAAGAAAATATTCTATTTTCAAAATACATCTTGGAAGAAGCAAGAGGAATAACAGAAATAATTTTAAAAGGAATAAAAGAATTTTACAAAAATTGTGAAATCAAGGAAAGAAATTCGATTTTCTTAGAAGAAAGAAAAATTTTAGGTTCTGCTATTGCACAAAAAAATAACAAATTTTTTTATCATGCTTCCCTTCTTGTAAATTCTAACTTAAAAGAATTAAAAAAAGTAATAAACTGGCAAGAAGAATATCCCAAAAATACCAGGTCCCCCATTAGAAGCAAGAGGAGTAAAGTCACCAACCTTTCATCTTACACTCCTTTGACCATAAATATGGTAAAAGAAAAAATATTGAATAATTTTTTACAATCGTTTAAAATAAAAGAAAATAATGTAATAAAAATTTA
>CAZXYB010000086.1:0-3626 GCA_964644855.1 uncultured Atribacterota bacterium
TGTCCGGCTCTTACAAAATTATGCGGTGAGTACCGGTTGGGGAAGATAATTTTTACTCTACCTCCGGTGTCATAGCTATAAAGTGTTACAAAGGAATCCCGAGAGACCTGGAAGGAAATCTTAATCTTCTCTCCGGGTGCATAAGTAGCTCCTCTTTCTTTATCCAGCCGTAATCTAAGAGAAAATGGAGGATGAGGATTGATAATTTGAATGCTTTTCATCTTTTCGACTTCCTTCGGACTGGGGCTTTGAGCAAAATTAATTCCGGAAATACCCAAGCAAAGAAAAACTACCAGAGTGACAAAAATGCAGGCGAATATTTTTCCTTTTTTTTGAAATAATACTCTTCTTAACATTTTTAAAAACCTCCTTTTTTTCGTATATCGTATATCGCATTGCGCATTTAGTAAAACATAGAGCGGGTAATATTTAGCGTGTAGTACTGTAATTACTTATTTTTTATTATAACACATAAAAAGCGAACTTAACTAAAGATTTTGTGATTCTTTTTACAATTAAATTGCCCTCAAGGGGCTAGAACACTTGCAATATATAACAATTTCTTTTATAATTATTCAACTTATCTTTATTTTATATCTAATAAAACTATCTCAAAAATGACAATTTAGATTAAATTTACTAAAAAACGCTTAAGAACCCTGTTTTTTCTTAAAAAAATTAAAAATAATTTCAAAAAAAAGAAGGATTTTTAAAATACGTGTCGTATATTGTATAAGTAGAAGTCGTAAAACGTTTAGAAAGGCTTGCGTTTTATCTATGATGGTTGTGGTATATTTTCAAAAATGAAAGGAGGTGAAAATGGTGAACAAAGGCGAATTAATCGATAAGGTAGCAGGTGATGTTGGCTGTACCAAACGGGAAGCTAAGGTAACTGTCGAATGTGTATTTGAAAATATCACTGGTTGCTTAGCAAAAGGTGACGCAGTTAGATTAGTAGGTTTCGGAACTTTTGGTGTAAGACATAGAGATGCTCGAATGGCGAGAAATCCACGCACTGGAGAACAAATACAAGTAAAGGCTATGAACGTACCTTTCTTTAAAGCAGGCAAGGAATTAAAAGGTAAAGTAAAATAATAGAATGTTTTGATCTTGTTAACAAGTTAAATGTAAATAGGCCTATCCAGGTAATTTTTAAAACCTGATAGGCCTATTCTTTTAATTTATTAACTACTTCTTTTCTTCTATATGCACACCCTGAATGTTTACATTTATCCCGGTAACTTTAAGTCCAGTTTTGGTTTCTAATTCCCCTTTTACCTTCTTCTGAATCTCTTTAGCTACATCAATTATTATAGAACCATACTCTAAAATAACCGAAATAGTGGTAGAAACTTCTTTATTTTCTCTAAGGTCAACATTTATCCCTTTTTCTAATTCTTTAGTCCCCAATAAAGTTCCTATCCCCCCTTTGGCACGAGTAGCTAATCCAGCCACCCCGGGTATACTGATTACTGTTCTGCTAATTATAGTCGCTATTACCTCGGGTACGATATTAACTTCTCCTAAAATTTCTTTTGCTTTAACTTTTTCCTCTTTCTTCTCTTCTTTCTTTATTTCTCCAGCTATTTTTTCGGTTTTCTGGGTAAGTACACCCTCTACTTTCTCTTTTTTCTCCTTTTTTTTATCCATACTAATTTTAACCCTCCCCCTTTACTATAATATTTTAAATCTTTTTTCTCTTTTTCTGTCAAATCTTCTTAGTTATAGATGTTCTTCTAAACCAATCGACTGGTTTTTTTAACTTCTAAATTCTTCCTGTCACTTTTCACCTGAAATTACATCGGTAATACAATCTTTTATCCGGGCTTAACTATAAATTTAATAGCGGTTCTCTCTTCCCCTTCAATTTCTACATCTACAAAAGCCGGTATACAGATTAAATCAACACCACTGGTTGCAGTAAAACCTCGAGCAATAGCAATCGCTTTAACCGCCTGATTTACTGCTCCTGCTCCTATGGCTTGCAATTCTGCTTTCCCTTCTTCCCGTATTACTCCTGCTAAGGCACCAGCCACTGCTTTAGGGTTCGATTTAGACGAAACTTTCAACAGCTCCATTTTTTTCTCCTCCTTATAATGTTGAATGCTTTATAAAATATCCACATCTACTAATTTATGTATGCTATTTTTATTAACTTTTATTTCTTACCCTTGTTTGCTTTTATAGTCTGAGGATAACCTATTTTTTAAATCACCTCCATTATTATATTCGAAAATCTAGGGTACATTTTATTTCAATTATAACACATTTAGTTTATATTATTTTATATTTTTTGCTATTGATTTTATCTGCTGATAGACTTTAGCTGTAATATCCGGTGATAAATAAGGTAAAAGTGCATCATTATGGAAAAGGGGGTCAACCTCTCCCTCTAAATTAAAATAAGACTTAGCTTCATCCCAGATCTTTGTTCCCGGAATGGCCGAAAACTTTGCCAAACGCGGGTGGGCGCCACAATCTACTACAAAATGAATAGAATCAATAATTTCCTGGATATTCTGTCCGGGTATCCCTATTAAAAGATAGGCCCCGATCTGGGAAGATTTAAATCCCGCTTCTAAAAGGCAATTCACTGCCTTTCTAAATTCAATATTAGTTATTTTTCCTCCTGTTTCTGATTGAACCCGGGGATCTACTGTTTCAAATCCTAACCTGATGGTCTCTACCCCTGCCTGGTACATCTTAAGGGCTATTTTTTTAGTTATCATTCTGGCATGAATACCGTTGGGAGTATGAAGCCTGATGGCTAGTTTTTTATTGATTAACTCCTCTAAAATAACCAGAAAACTATCTTCCGAATTTATCAATAAGGCATCATCATAAAAAACAAAATCCTTTACTCCTTTTTTCTCGTTCCAATATTCTATTTCTTTAACTACCTCTTCAGGGTTTCTGAACTCCAGCTTGGGATTTATTTTAAAAGAAGCACAATAACTGCAGCGATAAGGACAACCCCTGGAAGATAAAATACATACATAATCAAGATTTGGATATAAATCCCAGGCAGGATAAGGTAAATAATCTAAATCCTGATCATATATAGAGTAATTAGTTCTTTTATTTTCGGTAATTTCTTCTAATATCTTTAATAAATTTTCTATCTTATTATCTTTTACTACATAATCAGCTCCGGAATATTTAGCAGCATGTTCAAAACATAAAGTAGTATAGACTCCACCTAAAATAACAGGCACTTGAGGAAAGATTTCTTTAACTATTTCAATTACTCGGAATACTCCGATATACCAATAAGTCATTATAGAGGTAACCAATATTACCCGAGGCACTGGTATTTTTTTTAATTCCCGAAGAAATATATCTTCTGTAATCCCATATCTACTAAAACGACGAGGAATATATTTTAAAACTTCAGGTTTTTTAATCTCTTCTTTATAAAAAGAACCCCTGCCGAATTTATCTTTCTTAGTAGATTCTCTCCCCTGTAACTTTAAGATATCAAGATTATAACGATCCATACAATCTATATAACTAACTTTATAACCCTGCTCTCTTAAGATACTGGCAATATATAACAACCCTAAGGGTTTAGACCAGAAATCATAAGCTGTAAAATCATAAATCCAGGGATTAATCAACAATAAATT
>CAZXYB010000086.1:3726-5134 GCA_964644855.1 uncultured Atribacterota bacterium
TTAATATACACTTTTACTTTCCACTCTCCAGGCAACTGAGAGGCATAATTACTCTTAATCTTTATCCAATACCAGGTGCGATAATTACTATAACTGCCGGCTTCCATCTCCACTTCGCCCCGGTGATATAATTTCCCCTGAGGGTTAATCCATTCCCATCTAAGTACAATATTTTCTGGAGAATCGTAGGAAAACCTGAGCCAGGTTACTACTTTTTCATCCTGTGGAACAAAATAATTGCTTTCTTGCAAAGGATTCTTTTCCGAAATATCTTTACAAAGAGCAATCTTTTGTAGATATTCTGAATCCTTAACTGCCTCTTGTGCCATACTTACTCCGGAGAAAATGATTAAAAATATCAATACAAACAACCATGATTTAGCCTCAAAAATATTTTTTTTCTTTAACATCGAAATTATTTACCTCCTTTTTTTTATTAGTCGTTAGTGAATAGTCGTTAGTTTTAAATACAAAATACAAAACTGGTTTTTAGATATTAGTTTTTGGTTTTTAGATAAAAAAATTAGTTTTAAGTTTACAGTTTAATGTGCTTTATGTTATTGCTACAAATCTGGTGTAGGGGGCGGATTCATCCGCCCCGGGTTATTTGGTGTTTTTTTTTAAGCGGGTTCGATAAATCGAACCCCTACCTTAGTTCAGCGACAAGCCTTCCCCGTTTTTACTTAGCCTGTCCTACTAACGACTAATGACTATTCACTATCGACTATATTAACTAATTAACCAGGTAACCAATTAACTGTCTAACTAATTTATTATTCTCTACTCCTGCCCCGAATTCCTGCATACTTTTAAAAAAATATTATTTATTTTTAAAAAACAAAAAAGTAACGGCTTTTTCATCTTTAAAACCATTACCTTTTTTAAATTTTTTATATAATTTTAAAATTTTATCGATAGGCCTAATAGCATCAAGTAGGGCAAGAAACAAATAAACAAGAAAAACAAATTTTTTACCAGTAAACTTACCGGTGTAACGTATTATCCTCAGGTAGGGTAAGAACCGGATGAACAGGAAGAACAAGAGCTCCCACCACAACCAACTCCAAAACCATTAAAGATCCTCTTGATATTTTTACTCTTACACTTTACACAGGATATATTGTCTTCTTCCATTTCTTCGATAGTTGCTCTAACCTCAAAAGTTTCATGACAATCCTGACATTCAAAATCATAGTTTGGCATCTTAATTCCTTTCCTTTTCATACTATTTTTGTCAACATTATTTTCTATTAGTATTTATACTCCAAACCATCTTTTTTGTCAAGAAAAAAATCAATAAAATTTGTTTCCTTATTCTCTATATTTTTTTGTATTTCTTTCCTTTCCTCTTTTCCTTTTTTTCTTAACTCGATACTTCTATACCATATATTATATACTGTCTTGAAGT
>CAZXYB010000087.1:0-3019 GCA_964644855.1 uncultured Atribacterota bacterium
TAAAGGGGTTAAAGATTTTTCTATTACTTTATTAAGTATAGATAAAACTATCTTTGCTACCACTAATATTATAATAATAGTTATAAATTTTCCCCACCACAGAATAAGATTTTCCGGACTAAAGATACTTAATACCGCTTTCCAAAAACTGTTCATATATTGTGTAAACATTGGGGGCTCTCCTTTACAATTTTTTAAAAATTATTTTCTCATTTTTTTCATCCAAATCGGTTTCTAATTTATCCCCCTCTTTAAAAACTCCTTCTAAGATTTGCAAAGCTAAGGGGTCTTGAATGTATCTTTGAATGGTTCTCTTTAAAGGTCGAGCACCATAATGGGGGTCATATCCTTTTTCAGCTAAAAATTCTTTTGTTTTTTGAGTAACTTTTAAATAAACTTTTTTAGTTACTAATCTCTTTTTTAAAATATTGAGCTGTATATCCAAAATTTTAATAATCTGCTCTTTATCTAAATTGTTAAAGATGATTATCTCATCAAGTCTGTTTAAAAATTCTGGCTTAAAGTGCTCACGGAGAGAATCGTTTACTTTTTGCATAACAGACTCTCTATTCCCCTCATTCATTTCGTAGATCCATTGGCTACCAATATTCGAAGTCATAATTAAAATAGAGTTCTTAAAATTAACTACCCTACCCTGTCCATCAGTTAGACGGCCATCATCTAAAATCTGCAACAAAACATTAAAAACATCGGGATGAGCTTTCTCAATTTCATCAAAGAGAATAACTGAATAAGGTTTGCGCCTGACAATTTCAGTAAGTTGACCACCTTCTTCATATCCCACATAGCCTGGCGGAGCTCCGATTAACCGGGCTACACTGTGTCTCTCCATATATTCAGACATATCAATACGTACTAGAAAATTTTCATCATTAAACAAAAAATCAGCCAAACTACGAGCGAGCTCAGTTTTACCTACTCCTGTGGGCCCCATAAAGATAAATGACCCTACAGGTCTATTGGGATCCGCTATACCAACTCGAGATCTCCTGATAGCGTTGGAAACTAACCTAATCGCATCATCTTGTCCAACAACTCTTTGTTTAAGCTCTTCTTCCATCCTAACTAATTTATTTGCTTCCCCCTCCATAAGTCGGCCAACAGGGATGCCGGTCCATTTGGAAATAATTTCGGTAATATCCTCCTCATCAACTTCTTCTTTAAGCATTTTATGTTCTTTTTGCAAAGCAATTAGTTTTTTATTCTCTTCAGCTAAATCTTTTTGTAGTTGAGGAAGTTTCCCGTATTTTAATTCTGCTACTCGATTAAGATTACCTTCTCTCTCTTCTTTTTCAGCTTCTATTTTGTTCTTTTCAATACTACTTTTTATTTTTTGTATTCTCTGGATTGATTCCTTCTCATTCTTCCATTTTAATTTCATCCCATCTCTTTTTTCTTTTAAAGAACTTAGTTCCTTTTCTATTTTATTTAAATGTTCCTGAGAAATAGAGTCTTTTTCTTTCTTTAAAGCATGCTTTTCTATTTCTAATTGAATAATTTTTCTTTCCACTTCATCTATCTCTATAGGCATACTATCAATCTCCATCCTTAAACGGGAGGAAGCTTCATCTATCAGATCAATTGCCTTATCCGGTAAAAATCTATCGGTAATATAGCGATTAGATAATATGGCTGCAGCAACTAAAGCTGAATCTTTGATCCTTATTCCATGATACACTTCATATTTCTCTTTTAACCCTCTTAAAATAGCAATAGTATCTTCTACTGAGGGTTCCTTTACTAATACTGGTTGGAATCTTCTCTCCAATGCAGCATCTTTTTCGATATATTTTTTATATTCCTTTAAAGTTGTAGCTCCGATACAATGTAATTCACCCCGAGCTAAAGCTGGTTTTAACATATTAGAAGCATCTATTGCTCCTTCAGCTGCTCCTGCTCCCACTAAAGTATGGAGTTCATCAATAAAAATAATTATTTTACCTTCCGCTTTTTGGATCTCTTTTAAAACTGCTTTTAAACGATCTTCAAATTCACCTCTATATTTTGCGCCAGCTACCATAGAACTAATATCTAAAACCAGTACCTTTTTGTTTTTTAATCCTTCCGGAATATCTCCACTCACAATTCTCTGAGCTAAACCTTCAGCAATTGCTGTCTTACCTACTCCCGGTTCACCAATTAAAACAGGATTATTTTTAGTACGCCGTAAAAGTATTTGCATAACCTGTCGTATTTCACCATCCCGACCGATTACCGGATCAAGTTTCCTTTCTCTGGCTAAATCAGTCAGGTCACGAGCATATCTTTCTAAAGCTTGATATTTTTCTTCCGGATTTTGATCAGTTACCCGCTGATTTCCTCTAATATTCACTAAAGCCTGATAGATTTTATCTTTATTAATCCCTTCTTTTTTTAATAAATCACTAACCCTGCTCCCCTCAGTTTCAGTTAAAGCTATTAATAAATGTTCCGTACTGACAAATTCATCCTTTACTTTTTTAGCTTCTTGCAAAGCAGTGCTAAGCACATTATTTAGTTCATTGCCTATATACTGCTGTGTCCCGGAACCACCACTTACCTTAGGAATTGCCTCCAATATTTTTTCTAATTTAGCTTTAATATCTTCTGGATTAACCTCTAATTTATGTAAAATAGAAGGAATTACTCCTTCCTTCTGATTGATTAAAGCCAGCAAAAGATGCTCTTCTCTTATCTCTTGGTGATTGTAACTACCAGCACTTTGTTGTGCTTCACCAATTGCTTCTTGAGCTTTTATAGTAAACTTATCAAATTTAATCATCTTATTCAGCACCTTCTTAACTATAAGGATATTAAAAAATAATTCTTTAACAGATTAGATTTTAAAATATTTTTGACAGCTTTTCAACCCATCAAGCAAAATACCATTTTCCTCTTCGTTTCCTACAGTTATACGTAAAAAATATCTGGGGGTTGAGAAAATTGGGTCAGAAACTGTTTGGACTAAAATTCCTTGTTTTAATAAATTGTTATAAACTAAGTCTGTATCTCCTTTAGA
>CAZXYB010000087.1:3119-5079 GCA_964644855.1 uncultured Atribacterota bacterium
TCCATTAACAATTGAATAAATTTTATACATGGCAAAAGAGGGTGCAGTAGTAATAACCCTTCTTCCTTTTTCGGAGAAAGCCTTGATCAAATAATCAATAAGTTCATCAGAACCGTTTCCTATAACTATATTATCTCTAGTTAAACCCCAAAAAGAAGAAACGGCTTCACTTAACTTCACAGAATTTGCGTTAGGGTAACGAGAATATTCTAAGTTTTTAGCTTTTCTTAATATTTCTTCAATAATCTCTTCTGGTAAACCATAAGGATTCTCATTAGCATTTAATTTCACTTTATAAGGCACTTCATGAGGATCGTAAGGTTTTAATTTTTTTAAACTATCCCGATAATATTTCATGTCTCTTTTCATATCTTTTCATCATTGCTCCCTTCTTACTATATTAAATAAATATCTCCTGACATAATTTAAAAATCTATTTCAATCTCTCTATTATTTCGATTCAGTAAATCAGTAGTTAATTCTGCTTTGCACTGCTCAATTAATAATTTTGCCAATTCATCTCTTGCTTCCTCGATAATCGATTGAGGAACTGCCCCGATTCCATCAATATTAATAACCATTCTTTTGGTATTTTCAGTAATTTTGCTAAAATCACCATTTCGCCAATTCCATCTCCTACACATCACCTTCAAAGTTTTATCATCGAAATAAATTACCTCCCCTGGCTGAGGATTCTCTCTCTCCTCACTACCCAAAGCAACGAACCATTCATTCCCTTTAGCAAAACCAAGGTGCAAATTCCCTTCTATTTTATCTACATCATCACCGCCGCAAGGGATAAGATATTTTATAGAAATATAATTAAATAAAGCCACTACGGAGTTAACAAAAGGAAATCCTCCACCCTGTTTTATTCTTTTTAAAAGTGCTGTTATCGAAGGTGGAAACTTGTGCGGGTCAGAACCGAACTTTAAATGCACTTCATCCCAGGCCTTTACAAAAGAATGTTCAATTAAATCTTCCTTCATCTTCTTTTCAATCTCTTTATTTAAAGGTTTTTTTATTCTTTTGTTACCGAGCGCATTTTCTACATCTCTAACAATTATAATCCCTCTTGTAAAATCAGGAAATTGAACAAAAATTTCCGGATCTATTATTACTTTTCTCATGATCTATTTATTTCTACCTTTCATTTAAAATTTATATATTTTTTCTTAATTTGTTTTCCTTAAAATTGTTCTTTGAACCTTAATTAATCTGACACTTTTTTATCTTAATAATCTGGTATGATTTAATAGTTTTTGAAGAAAATGAAGGGAATAAAAAATTATTTCTTCTTTAAGCTCCTGATTTGATCCCGTAATTTAGCAGCTTCCTCGTAATTTTCTACCTCTACTGCTTTCTGCATCTTTTGTTGTAACTCAGTAAGTTTTATTTCTTTTTCATTCTCTAAGTTTACTTTCTCCGTAGAAGCCTTATTTAATACTTCTTTGGTTACGTAAATAGGGGCATTTGCCCTCAGGGCTAAAGCAATAGCGTCACTCGGTCTGGCATCAATTTCTTTTTCCGTTTGATTTATTTTTAATCTAACTGTAGCAAAATAAGTATTATCCTTAATATTACAAATTACTACTCTTATTACAACTACACCAAGTGAATCTAAAATATTTTTTATTAAATCATGGGGTAAAGGTCTTACTGGTTTTACTTTTTCCAGAGCTAAAGAAATCATCTTTGCTTCGTAATGCCCTACCCAGATAGGAAGCCACTTTTTTTCAGTTTCATCTTTTAAAATTACCACAAAACCTTTTGTCACCGGGTCAATTGCTACACCGGAAACTTTTACCCTTATCATTTTTACCCCTCTTTTTTACTTTGTATTTTAACATATTTTACTTTCAATTTTAAGAGTTTTCTTTTTCTCTATATATTATATTCTACAACAAATATGAAATCCCTGCATGAATTTTAATTTTTTTTAAAATATTTTCAGCTATAA
>CAZXYB010000088.1:0-5075 GCA_964644855.1 uncultured Atribacterota bacterium
TAATCACTATAAAGGCAAGGCTGTTAAAAACGCTTTAATGTTGATCAAGCTCCTTCAAAAAGAAATAAAGGAATGATTAAAAGGATAAAAAATAATGAGTGATAACCATCATCTATCTATAATTCATCTGGATCTTGATGCCTTCTTTGCCTCCGTAGAACAAAGAGATAACCCGGCCTATCAAGGAAAACCTCTTATTGTGGGAGGAATAAGCGGAGGAAAGTTAAGCAATTCAAATCGCGGAGTGGTTTGTGCCGCTTCCTATGAAGCCCGCAAATACGGTGTTCATGCCGGTATGCCTATCTGGGAGGCCCGTCAAAAATGCCCCCAGGGAATTTTTGTCACCTCTCAAATCAATAAATATTTAGAAGCATCTAAAAAATTCTTTCAAATATGCAGCAACTATACCCCTTTAATAGAACCGCTAAGTATAGATGAAGTTTTCTTAGATGTATCCGGATGCGAATCACTCTTTGGTTCAAGCGAAACTATAGGAAGAAAAATCAAAGAAAGAGTTTATCAAGAATTAGAACTTAAAGTTTCGGTAGGGATAGCAGAAAATAAATTTTTAGCCAAGATAGCCACTAACCTGGGGAAACCAAACGGCTTCTATATTATTCCTCTTAAAGATATTCAAAAAATTGTTTACCCCCTTCCTATCTCCGCTCTCTGGGGTATAGGAAAAAAGACAGAAGAGTTGCTAAAAAAATCCGGTATTTACCTGGTAGAGCAATTAGCCCGAATGCCTGATTCTATATTGGAAAACCTTCTGGGAAAAAACGGGAAAAAGATAAAACTTCTAGCTCAAGGGATAGATGAAAGCCCGGTCATTCCTCCATCAACAGCAAAATCTATTGGCAAAGAAACAACTTATTCTACAAATATAATAGAAAAAGAAAAATTAATCAAAGAACTTCTAAAACTTTCTCAGCTGGTAGCATATAACGTCCGAAAAAAAGGTTATAAAGGCAGAACCATTACTTTAAAAGTAAGATTTCAAAATTTTACTACCTTTAATAGGTCTAAGACTTTAGAAAACCCTACCCACCTTGATGATATCATCTTTAAAACAGTCGTGGAACTCCTGGATAAAGTAAGGCATAAAAAAGGTGGAATTAGACTTTTGGGAATAAAACTCTCCAATCTTACCTTGGGAAAGGGGATAAAACAATTGAAATTTTTAAGAGACGAAGTGGATAAAAAAGATGATAAATTGGAACAACTCACTCAGTCTTTAGATAAAATCAGAGAAAAATTCGGCTCTAAATCCATCACCCGAGCCAGTCTTCTGCCTAAAAATATAAAGCCTTAAAATTACATTATAATTTAATTTTCAAGTCAGCAATTCTTTATACTTCACTCATTTTTTCTTTAAGGCTTTTAATATTTTTTCCGGAGTAATAGGAAGGTTGTAAATTCTTACCCCTATGGCATCATAAATGGCATTGGCAATGGCCGGAGCAGTAGCAATTGTAGCCGGTTCCCCAATCCCTTTGGCTCCAAAAGGTCCTCTTGAATCTTCATTTTCTACCAACCGGGTAGCAAAGCAAGGGGTGTCTATAGAAGTGGGGATTAGATAGCCAGTTAAATTAGGATTCAAAGTAATACCTTCTTTAATAATCTGCTCTTCCATCAGCGCCATCCCTATTCCTTGAACTGTTCCTCCCTCTATCTGTCCTTCTACATTCTGAGGGTTTATGGCTTTCCCTATATCTGCTGAGGTATAAACCTTTAAGACCTGAACAATTCCAGTATCTGTATCTACTTCTACATCAATTATTTGAGTAACAAAAGTATAGGCTACATATAATTTTTCACCCTGCCCGGTTTTGGGATTGGGCTTATCAGTATGAGGGAAAAAAGATGCTTCTGCTTTTAAACTATCACCTCTCTCTTTCACCTTCTTGGCTAATTGCCAGTAACTTAATTTATTATCCGGATTATCATTTCTAAAAACATAACCATCTTTTATTCCTAAATCAACATGATTGGTTATAAAATTTAAGCTCGCGTAATGATAAATATTACTTAATAATCCTTCTGATGCTTCTTTAACTGCATTGCCGGTAAAGAATGTTTGCCTGGTTGCCGAAGTGGAACCTGAATTTTTAGTCAAATGGGTATCGCCGGGAATAATTCGGATTATTTCCGGTTTCACTTTTAAAACCTCTGCGGCAATTTGGGTAATGATAGTTAAAATACCCTGACCTACATCAGCAGCGGCAGTTCTAATTAAAATCCTGCCCCCATCTTCAATTTCAGCTGAAGCGATGGAATGATCAGGAAATCCCTCTCCATAACCGAAACCGAACATAATAGTAGCTATCCCTCTACCTTGTTTCTTCATTGTCTTCCCTCCCTCCAGCCAGCCATATCTGCTGCTTCTTTAATAGTCTCTTTAACTCCCACACTATGGGTTAATATCTGTCCATTGGGGGTAGAAGAACCAAGGTTATAAGCATTTTGCATACGAAATTGAACTTGGTCAATCCCTAATTTATGGGCTAAAATATCCATCTGGGATTCATAGGCAAAAGCCATCTGAGTAGCTCCAAACCCACGCATTGCCCCACAATAAGTATTGTTAGTATAAACTGTATAAGCAATACCTTTAACATTATCTACATTATAGGGACCGGTACAATGGTACATACCTTTATGAACCACTGCCAATCCGCTGGAAGCATAGGCACCGGTATCACCGATTACCTCTACCTGGCAAGCGGTTAAATAACCTTTTTTGGTAACACCAGTTTTCATTCGAATAATAAAAGGATGTCTTTTTGATTGAGATATCATTGATTCCTCTCTAGTATAAGTAAATTTTACCGGTCTTTTAGTAGCTATCGCTGCCAAAGCCAGGTGAATATGAACAGAGATATCCTCTTTCTTGCCAAAGGCACCACCGATAACCGGTTGGATAATCCTTATCTTTTCTTTAGGTAAGCCCAGAGATTGGGCAATATCCGCCTGAGTATCATGAAGCCATTGAGTAGCTGCCCAAAGCTTGATTACTTTACTCTCTTCATCATAAAACCCCACTCCTGCCTCAACCTCAAGAGGCAATTGGTCAATAAAGGTTGTTTTGTATTCATTCTCTACAATCACATCAGCTTGAGCAAAACCTTTTTTTATATCTCCTTTTTCTAAATAATGGGTTGCCAGGATATTGCTATCTTGATGAATGAGAGGGACATCTTTCTCTATAGCCCGCAAGGGGTCAGATATTACTTCTAATTTTTCTACTTCTACCTTAATTAATTTAATCGCTTTAGATGCTATCTCTTTGCTTTCGGCAATAACTATAGCCAGGGCATCTCCCATAAAACGCATCTTCTGGCCAATACCGATAAGAACCGGTTGGTCTTTGATGATTAAACCAAAATTTTTAACCTGAGGAATATCAGAAGCAGTAATTATCTTTACTACTCCCGGTAATTTTCTTGCTTTTTCTACATCAAGTCTGCGAAGATAGGCGTGTGGATGAATAGCTCTTTTAATTTTGAGATACAACATATTATCAAAATAGGTATCATTAGAATATTGAGCTTTACCAGTAACTTTATCTTGGGCATCTACCTTATACATATTTTTACCCACATATTTTTTAGACATCTTTTTCACCCCTTTCTTCATCTCTGGTCGATAATCTATTTGCTGCTAATTTAATAGCATCAATAATCTTTTGATAACCGGTACAGCGACAGAGATTTCCAGATATACCACGTTTAATCTCTTCTTCAGTAGGATGAGGATTTTCTTCTAACAGCTTCTTAGCAGCTAAAATCATTCCTGGAGTACAGAATCCACATTGAACCGCCCCAGTCTCTATAAAAGCCCTTTGAATGGGATGTAGTTTTTTTTCATTTCCTATTCCTTCGATAGTGGTAATGGTTGCCCCATCGGCCTGAGGCGCTAACACTAAACAGGAAGCCACCAGTTCACCATTCATAATCACGGTGCAAGCCCCGCACTCGCCTTTCCCGCACCCTTCCTTAGTTCCGGTTAGACGCAGGTCATCTCTTATTAAATCCAGCAAACGGGTCGAGGGTGTAGTTTCCACTTTTCTTTTCTCACCATTAATAGTTAGTTCTACGGTTAATTTATTCACTTGTATAACCTCCAAGCTGCGTTTATTTCTTCAAGAGCATTAATCATTATTTTTTTGGCTACATCCTTACGATATTCTTTTGTCCCCCTGATATCATCAATGGGTGAAATCTTATCTTCAACTATCTGGCCTAATTGGTTAAAATCTAATTGACTAAAGTTTTTACCTACCGTCTTTTCTCTAATTTCTTTAATTTCAATCGGAGTCGGGGCTACGGAGCCCAAGCAGGTTCTTACATCTTTAACAGTTCTATTGTCTTTAGCCATTTCTACTACCAAAGCTAGGGCAATGGTTGCAATAATTAAAGCCTTTCTCTTACCGATTTTAATCCAGCTCCCGTACGTCCTTTCAGACGGCAATGGAAGAATTATCCGGGTTAATAATTGAGCTGGTTCTAAGATAGTTTTTTTGGGCCCAATAAAAAATTCTTCTGCTGATATTACCACTTCTTCCTGAAGGGAGAGCAATTTGAATTGAGCATCATAAGCCATCAAAGGAGACAAGAGGTCACCGGCCGGTGAAGCATTAACAATATTCCCTCCGATAGTTCCGCGATTTCTTATCTGAGGAGAGCCGACATCGGCAGCAGCCTTGCTTAAAACTGGAAAGTACTTTTTGATATCTTCGGATTTTTCTAATTGGGCGTGAGTAACCATCGCTCCGATTGTCAGATGATTTTTTTTTATTTCAATATTTTTTAATTTTTTAATTTTTCGTAAATCTAACCAATTGTTTATTTCATAGAGCCGATCATAATATTGAATTAACAGGTCAGTCCCTCCAGCAATTACTTTTATCTCTTTTTCATACTTAAATAAAATTTTCAGTGCTTCCTCTGTTTTCTGGGGAGCAAAATACTGACAGGGGACGGTTCTCTGGTGCATAAATCCTCCACCTCCTAATTTTCAATTAGATAACTGTAATTTCTTAGAACACTACTTATTATTAGGTTAATCTTTTTAAA
>CAZXYB010000089.1:0-5052 GCA_964644855.1 uncultured Atribacterota bacterium
AGTGTTGTTGATGCTTTTTTCCCGCAATTACTTCCCAAGATTAATTACCAATTGAAATCCGGCGAAGCGATTATCGAGGTAACCCTTCATCTTGATGCCAATACGATTAGAGGGATAGCCTTAACTCCTACTCAAGGATTAAAAAGGGGAGATGAAATCATTGACATGGGGCATCCTTTGCAGGTGCCTGTGGGGCATGAATTGTTGGGACGAATGTTTAATGTTTTCGGAGAACCGATTGATGGAGGAAAGGTTTTATCTGCTAAAAAATTAGTCCCCATATACCAAAAATCTCTTTCTCTTGCCGAACGGACCACTACCTCGGATATTTATGAGACCGGGATAAAGGTGATTGACGTTTTAGCTCCTTTGGAAAAAGGGGGAAAAGCAGGTTTATTCGGGGGTGCCGGAGTCGGCAAGACGGTTTTGATTATGGAGATGATTCACAATATGGCTTCGGAACATGAAGGAGTGAGCCTCTTTTGCGGGATTGGTGAGCGTTCCAGAGAAGGAGAAGAATTGTACCGGGAAATGATAAAAACAGGCGTCTTAAAAAAGGCGGTCTTGATGTTTGCCCAGATGAACGAACAACCCGGTGCCCGGTTTAGAGTAGGACATGCTGCTTTGACCATGGCAGAATACTTTCGTGATGATGCCAAGCAGGACGTTCTTTTGTTAGTTGATAATATATTCCGCTTTGTCCAGGCCGGGGCCGAGGTTTCCGGTTTATTGGGCGAATTACCTTCCCGGGTAGGGTATCAACCCACCATGGCAAGTGAGATTGCTGACCTTGAGGAGAGAATTTGTAATTCCTCCACCGGGTCCATTACCTCAATTCAGGCGGTTTATGTACCGGCTGATGATTTTACTGACCCGGCAGCAGTTCATACTTTTAGTCATCTTTCTGCTTCAGTGGTACTTTCCCGACAGCGCTCCAGCCAGGGTTTGTATCCGGCTGTTGACCCCTTAGGGTCTGCCTCTAACATGCTAACACCGACGGTCGTTGGCCAAAGGCATTACCAGATAGCCCGGGAGACCAAACAAACTTTATCTGAATATGAGGAATTAAAGGATATTATAGCCATGCTGGGTTTGGAGGAATTATCCAAGCAAGACCAGAGAACGGTCAATCGTGCCCGGCGCCTGGAAAAGTTTTTGACCCAGCCCTTTGTCACCACAGAACAGTTTACCGGCAATAAAGGCCGACGCGTTAGTTTGGCTGAATCATTAGAAGGATGCGAGAAAATCTTAAATGATGAATTTGCCAGTTATCCCGAGCAATCACTTTATATGATTGGCTCGATAGAAGAAGTTAAAGAAGAAACTAAAAATGATTGATTTGAAGATATTGTTACCGGATAAGACATTTTTAAAAAGGGAAGTTAAAAAAGTAACGGCGGAAGCAGAAAACGGATGGTTTTGTCTGCTGCCTAAACATGTTGATTTTACCACTTCCCTAACACCGGGGATTTTAATGTTAACTACCCCGGAGGGGAAAGATGTTTTTTTGGCCATTGATGAAGGAATCCTGGTTAAATACGGAGAAAAGGTAATTATTTCGACCAGGAATGCGATAGAAGGAGAAGATTTGGGGGAACTTAAAGATAGGGTGGAAGAGATATTTATAAAAACAGACGAGAGAGAGAAAGATGCCCAAACCGCTTTGAGTAAATTAGAAGCAGATTTTGTAAGAAGTTTTTTAAATTTGGAGGCACATGAATAATAAGGAACTTCCAAAAGATATAAAGCGTAGCTTTATCAAGAAAATTGAAAAAAAAGAGAAACGAAAATTAAGGGCCCGAGACAAGAAGTACCAGGCTATCTGGTTTGGTATGGGTTTGTTCGGGGTTATCGGTTGGTCAGTGATGGTCCCCACTTTAATAGGAATTGCTTTCGGTATTTGGGCTGATAAGAGATGGCCGGGCCCGATTTCCTGGACTTTGACTTTTCTCTTTGCGGGGATTATTCTTGGCTGTTTAAATGCCTGGTACTGGGTAGAGAAAGAAAGAAAAGAAATTGAAGAGGAAAACAAAGAATGAGTATTAACATTTACAGCTTATTGTATTTATTAATCGGCCTGGGATTGGGACTAATTTATTTTGGTGGTTTATGGCTGACCATTAAAAATATGAATCAATCTCGTTCACCGATTGTATTAACCCTGGGAAGTTTTGTTTTAAGAACCGGTGCCGTTTTTTTGGTATTAATATATGTTGCCCGCAAGGGAGATTGGTTCAATATTTTTATTCTACTGGTCGGGTTTATTGTCGCTCGTATTTTTTTAAGCAGAAGGATAGGGAAATAAAAAAACAGGTTAAAGAAATAATATTTGAATAGGGGGTGGGGAATTAAAAAATGGAAATAAGTCCGGATGCGATTATTATATTTCAGTGGAATGGAATCCATCTTAATGCCACCATTGTTTTTACCTGGGCGGTAATGGTAATACTAATTTTTATCAGCTGGATGGCCACAAAAAATTTAACTATTGGGCCTAAAATCGGTCGCTGGCAAAATATTTTAGAGGTGATCGTGGGCTATATGCGGCAGCAGGTAAAAGAAATTACCCAGCAGAATCCGGACCCCTTTATTCCTTTTTTGGGAACCCTGTTTTTGTTTATTTCAGTATCCAATCTGCTGGCTATTATACCCGGTTATCATCCCCCGACAGGTTCATTATCCACCACCAGCGCGCTGGCTATTTGTGTTTTTTTTGCCATACCCATTTTTGGAATTTCCAGAAAGGGAACGCGGGATTATTTTAAACATTATCTGGAGCCTTCTGTATTTATGGCGCCTTTTAACATTATCGGAGATTTTTCCCGTACTCTGGCCCTGGCGGTCCGATTATTTGGGAATGTGATGAGCGGTACATTGATAGTGGCGGTTTTATTGATAATCACCCCTTTGTTTGTACCCATTGTTATGCAGGTTTTAGGATTATTAATTGGTCAAATACAGGCTTATATCTTTACCGTGCTGGCAACGGTTTATATTGCTTCAGCAACACGTATAGAAAGTAAGCCGGAACAGATAGAACAAAAAGAAGGGAGTAAAGAAGATGAGTAGTATTGATATTATCGGTGCAGTATCCATTATTACTGCGGGAATCACCATTGCGATTGGCTCGATTGGACCGGCCATAGGAGAAGGAATGGCCCTGGCCCGGGCGTTGGGAGCGATTGCTCAACAGCCGGATGAGGCAAATACCATTACCAGAACGTTGTTTGTGGGGTTAGCTATGGTTGAATCGACGGCGATTTACTGTTTGGTCATTTCAGTCATTCTTATTTTTGCCAATCCTTTTTGGAATTATGTTTTAGCTCATTAGGGGGTTAATATGCTTATAGATTCGTTTACCGTTATTGCCCAAATTATTAATTTTTTAATCCTGATCTATCTCTTGAAACGATTTTTATTTAGCCGGATTATCAAGATTATGGATGACAGGGAAATGCAAATTACCGGTCAGATGCAAGATGCTGAAACGGCAAAAGAGGAAGCTCAGAAAGAATTGGAAGAACAGCACAGGATAAGGGAAGAACTGCAGGAAAAATGGAATGAGATGCTTGCTAAAGCCAAGAAGGATGCCCAAAAGAAGCGGGAAGAATTGGTGAGAGATGCCAGAAGCAAAATTGATGAAGAGCAAAAAAATTGGAGAGAGGCGATATTGAAACAACGAACCGCTTTTTTAAGAGACCTTCGTCATTTATCCTGTGAGCAAGTTTGTCAGATTAGTAGAAAGGTATTATCTGATTTGGCCGGTGAAAAATTAGAAAATCAACTGATTGAAAATTTCTTAGTCCAGTTAGGGAAGTTGACCAAAAAGGAAAAAGCCGATTTTGTCCGCTTTATTGGTAAAGATGAGAAGAAGTTATGGGTGAATAGTAGTTTTCAGCTTACCAAAGAAAAAGAATCTGAAATCAGGAAAACCCTGGAAAAGATTATCAGCGATAAAGTTGAAATTAATTTTAAGGTTTCTCCTGACTTGATTTGTGGTATTGAAACTCGAACAGAGGGTAAGAAAATTTCCTGGAATATTGAAAACTACCTGGATGGACTGGAGGAGCAGCTCAAGAAAGCTTTCACTGAAATCAGTTTTCAAGAATTGGATGTTGAAAAAAAGAAAACCAAGTGAATTGGATAGATAAATAGATTAAGATGTAATTTTAATATGAGGGCATTTATGGACAATCCAACAAAAGAGATAAATAATTTATCTTTAAAAGAAAATTTAAAAACTACTTTTTCCAACATGAATCGCGTTATCAAACAACAGGAAGCATCTTTATATGTGGAGGAAATTGGGATAGTATCCGCGGTAGGTAAAGATATCGTCACCGCAAAAGGGTTACCGGAGGTAAAGGCAGGAGAAATCGTTATTTTTAAAGACCGTCAGCGGGGAATGGTATTTAATCTGGAGCCGGGCAAGGTAGATATTATTTTACTTGATGATGCGAAGGGGATTAAAGCCGGAGACGAAGTGAGGAGAACCAATCAGGTAATGGATGTCCCGGTTGGCGAATCATTACTGGGAAGGGTCATCAACCCGGTTAGCCGTCCCCTGGATGATTTAGGTGCAATTAGAACAATGGAGAGATATCTCATTGAACGTGAATCTCCTCCCATTATGGATAGAGAACCGGTATATGTTCCTTTACAGACGGGAATATTAGTCATTGATGCTTTGGTACCTATTGGCCGGGGACAGCGGGAACTTATCCTGGGAGACCGGCAGACCGGGAAAACAGCGATTGCTGTGGATACCATACTTAATCAAAAAGGTCAAGATGTTATCTGTATTTATTGTGCTATTGGTCAAAAAATGTCTTCTGTAGCCAGGGTAATTGCTCAACTTAAAAAGTCAGAAGCCATGGAATATAGTATTGTTATGGTGGCATCAGGAGAAGATACACCCGGCTTGAATTATATTGCCCCTTACGCGGCGACCAGTATCGGTGAATATTTTATGGAAAGAGGGAAAGATGTTTTAATTATATATGATGATTTAACTCATCATGCCCGAACTTACCGGGAGCTGTCGCTTTTATT
>CAZXYB010000090.1:0-5032 GCA_964644855.1 uncultured Atribacterota bacterium
GGATTAAAAGTAATTAGATTTACTTTAGAATTAAATCCACCAATCAGTTTAGCCAGTTTGTCTGCATAAATTAGTGAATCATTCACTTCTTTAATTAAAATGTATTCAAAAGTAATCTGTCTATTATTTTTATCCACATAATTTTTGCATACTTTTATCAAATCAGGTAAGGGATACAGGTTATTTACCGGCATCAAATAAGACCTTAATTTATTTTCCGGGGCATGTAGAGAAACTGACAGTTCTATCTGCCAATTACGCTCTTGCAATTTTTTTATAGCCGGTATCACCCCGCAAGTAGAGATGGTAATTTTTCTTGCTCCAATGTTAAATGCATCTTTAGAGTTCAATATACAAATGGCTTTTATAACATTATCATAATTGTCTAAAGGCTCTCCGATGCCCATAAATACAATATTATTGGGATTTGACTTCATTTTTTTCTTAACAAATAAAACTTGATTTAAAATCTCGCTAACTGTAAGGTTCCTGGTAAAACCCTTTTTGCCACTTTCGCAAAACAAACAGTTATATTTGCAGCCAATTTGGGAAGATATACATTCAGTAACTCTTTCATCGGAAAATATAAGAACACTTTCTATTAAATTTTCATCTTCTAACTTAAATAAATATTTCTCAGTTTGGTCTTTCGATTTAGCTAATTTAACTAACTCTATCTTACTTATATAATAATTTTCTTGAAGTAAATTTCTAAACGTTGCAGGGAGACTCAGCATTTCCCTAAAATCTTCTATGCCTTTCTTATAAAGCAAATCATATAATTGAGTTGCTCTATATTTTTCAACTCCTAAATTTTTAACCTCTTCTTGAAGTTCATTTAAGGTAAATTTTTTTATATCTTTCTTCTGTATAATCATAATATAAACTAAATCTCTATAATTTATTTTTTAATTTCTCTTCTTATATCTTTAGCAAATTCTTTTGCCTTTTTATTTATTCCCGGGATACTCTTTACAAACCCGGGGTCATTAGCAGTAGCGGTTAAAGTAAAATAAGGAGGCAATCTAAATCCTTTGTTAATATTTAAGGCTCCCATTAACTGTTTGGCCACACAATCGCTCCCTGAATTTCCGGAAACTACAACGGAAAATATAGTTTTATTTCCAAATTTCACTCTCTTGTAAAGAACAGTCATTCTATTTATAACCGCCATAAGTTTTGCGGATATTGCGTCATTATAATTAGGACATAGCCAGATTATACAATCAGCTTTTTCTATCGCAGGAAGGATTTCTTTTACCATAACCCCTCCATAAAAACAGCTTTTTTCTTCACTGTAATGAATGCAGGTTTTATAAGAACATCCTCTGCAATCTACAACGGTTCCATTTTCTACGTGGAGTTCTCTTATATCTTCTCCGCTAAGGCTTTCTTTTACCATTTTCCAGAGCATAAGAGTATTAGAAGTCTTAAACAAACTTGAATGCAACACAAGTATCTTCGGTCTGTTAATTAATTTTAAATTCTCCTCTGTTAATTTTTTTACCAATTTTTTAGACTGCTCTTTGTAAATCTCTATGAGCGGCAATTTAGAAGTTTTTTGCCAGGTAAGAAAATTATTAAAATTATGGGTAGTTTCTACCACTGGATGACCGGGAAATCTACACCCCATCTGGTTAGTTAAAAAAATTATCTTTTGAGCGGTGCTCTTGGTAAATAATTCACTTGGACTCTGGATTATAATTGCTGCACTTGAACCTAAAAGAGAATCATCTCCCCTTTCTTTTAATTTTAGAAGCATTTCAAATAAAAGAATATTAAATCCGCATTCATCTAATTCAACAACAAATAAAATCTTTTTATTTTTTAAATCAGCAGGAATATCCTGAATAGTTTTTATAATTGTTAATTGATAATTTTCTGTGGCTATCCTGATAACTTCGGCAAAACTATCCGATATTTTTCCCGGCATAATTAAATAAATCATTTCCATAAAATAATTTCCTCTATCGATAATTGTTTATAAAATACTGCCCAATTCCTGATAACTTCTTTTAATTTTTTCTATTAAAATAGCTGGAAAGTCTAATCTTTCAATTTCGATTCCTGATTTAAGTAATCTATTTTTCGCTCCCATAAATACTCCTCCCATAAAAGTTGCACTATAATGCCATTTTCCACTCATAGTAGCAATAAGAGGATAACTACCGGAAGATAAGGCTGGTGCTATATAAGGTTTAGAACCGGTCTCCCTCACTTCTAAGTTTGCTTTTATCGTCTGAGCAGTAAGCATCTCAGAAAGATTTTCATCATATTTTTTTAAGCTATTGGCAATTACCAAGCCCTGGCCATGAGGACCAAAAGCTCTTCCTTCTCGATTATATTCAGCGGTTTCGGTATTTTGTTTTGCATAATAGACTGCCCGGGCATGCATCACTCCCAAACCATATCCTCTTATCTGGTCTGCCGCTAATCCTTTAAAATCAAACTCTCCGCCTGTACTTTTATTGCTGGTCAAAAAGACAGCTTTGCACAATAAGTCTACCGGGTCTGAGATAACAGCAAATATCCCCTTAAAGGATTTCTCCCGAGCCTTTCGGGCATAATTAGAGATTATCTTAGAATTTCCTTTGAATTGCTTCATTCTTACATCTTCTTGCTCCTCACCCAAAGAAGGAACTCCTACAGTTGCACAAAATACAAACATATCGCAATTAAAGATATTCTCTTCTTTTATCCGATAAACCTCAGGAAATTTCTGAGCAGTAAAAGGGCAAAATATTTGATTTGCTTCTAATTCCCACTTTTTTACCGCCTTTATATTTTTATCATATATTCCGATAGATTCAATACAACTTCCTCCTAATAATCTTAAACCGGTAAGGAGAGTCCCTCCCACATCACCCAATCCTACAATATTCACTTTCCACCGGGTTGGGCATTTATAATTTAATACCTCTTGCCAGTTAGGATATTCGGTATTAAGTGAACTCACTCTTTTTTCTTTTATTCTTTCTTTAAGCCATAGTGGTAAATCTAAATCAATCTTTTTGGATTTTTGCAGTAGATAGATACCTTCCTCTTTTAAAAAGATTAGGGATGTATCGGAAATACAAAAACTTCTTCTCGATTTTAAAGGGCTTGCCTGAGTAAGTACATAAATTATTTCTTTGCTTTCCTTAGCTTCCCTTTCGGATATTGTATTTAAACCATTGTATTCCGATTGGGAAATTAGTATTTTATCTTTTAATTTATAGAAAAACATTAGCAATCCCCTCTTAAATTCATAATTCATTTAGTATAGAATGTACAGCGTTTAGCGTATAGAAATACAACAGTATATTATAAGTAATTTTACGGCAATTTTGGAATTGTTGTTATAATTGGATTGTAGGGGCACAATGAATTGTACCCTCTCCATATTGTTACTTAATTTCTCTTGGGGAGACACGATGTATTGTGCCTCCCCATTATGTACTTATTTTATTCTTTCTTCCTTTTCCTTAACGGGTTAACTATTTTTATACTATATACTAATTTGGTTACTGGAATTAGGTTCCTAACTTTTAACTTGTACATTCTTCACTATATAATATATATTTCCTATACGCTCTACGCTAAACGCTATCCGCTATTTTTCTTCTCTCTGCTATCCCTTTGGTACGTCGTAAAAGCTCAAGGCTATTTTCTAAATAATGAGAAGGACTAAGATTTAAGTTATACTCCATATCTTCTCCTTGATCAGGATATCGGGGATAAATAATCACTTCTCCCAAATGACCTAAGGTTAACTTTCTTTGCTGAATTACCTGGTATTCATTTTCTAGAGCTTCTAATATAGTCAGAGCATTTTCTATGCAAACTTCGGAAAAATTATATAGGGTTTCTGCGGAAACATTTTTAATAAATGAAGGGTAAGTATAGGGTAGTATCCGATTGATAGATCTAACTAAATTTCCCTGAGTCCTTATCTTTCTCATTAATGCATCTCCGCCTACAAAAGGATATAATTCGCTTTCATTAAACCAAAGCTTGAGATTGGGAATAAAATGGGCACAATCAGCATCTCTATTTAATATAGTTGCTATTTCTTTCCCACTACCAGATAGTGCTCCCTCAATTATTTTTTTAACTTTTATGTCATATTTTTTAAATAAGGGCTCAAGGGTCTTTATTCTATACCCCTTATGCAAATAGTCATCAATAAGAATTACGGGCATATCAAATGAATGAATTATTTTAACTTGATTTTCCAGACTCATATAATTAGGGAAGGCGCCAATTTCAAAACTTTTCATATCGGAAGCAAATATTTTTTCCGTATGGAGAGATTTAGTCACCGTGTTAGGCACTACCATCTTATGCAGTACCTTCCCAAAAGGAACACACATTGACCTTCCTAAAACTCGAGAGGTTAACGGTGTTGTTGAAACATTGTTTAGCTTACAAATTTTCTTCACAATAGTCTGGTTAATTAAATTAATATTAAATGGCAAAACAATATTCCCGGGATAAAAAGTATTAAATGATTTTAATAATCTTTTACGTGATATTATAACTGATTTTTTAATGTTTAAATTTTGGCAGAAAGGTTCCTTTATAATTGTCTCGGTGTCCAGATTGACTATACAGGGTTTGCTCATATCCACTACAAATACCGGATTATCTTTATCGCTGAAGGGTAAACGATAAAATCCCATAAGTTCTAAATTCTCGTTTAAAGAGTCTAAGGGATAATTTTTTAATATATTTCTAAATATCGTATAATTGTAATCTTTTTCTATGCAAAAAGAAAGAGTCTCAGTAAGAATAACCTGCTCAAGGTTTTCAAGTCCTGATCTATTTTTCATATTACCTATGGTAAAAACGCCATCACTAACTATAGTACGGCCAACTGCATTTTCCCGAATATACTCAGATATCAAGTTGTCCTTAAACTCCTGGAAAAGAATGTTTGAACGAACCCAATGAAAGGCTGAAAAACCCAATATCATTCCATTGTGGCGAACATCGCGCAATAGTAAAATTCTCGGATTTAGTTTATGACTAAACTCAATCAACTTTTTAGATA
>CAZXYB010000091.1:0-4981 GCA_964644855.1 uncultured Atribacterota bacterium
GAAATAGTTTCCCGAGCTTACAAGGGAGAAGTATTAATTCCCATTCCTACTTTTTCTCAATATGAAGCCAGTGCTAATAGATCAGGTTCGCCTAAAATTTTGGTTAATTGCTTACATAATAGAGAATATAATGTTAATTATTCCGCTCAACAATTAAACAAAGCTTCATTGGTTTGGATATGCAATCCTAATAATCCTACCGGGACGGAAATCCCCAGAGAAAAAATTATTGATATTCTACAAAGAGCAAAGGGTATGGTAGTAGTTGATGAATGTAACTACGAGTATTTGGGAGAGACGATAGTAGATTTAATTGATAAATATAAAAATTTAGTTATTTCCCGAAGTTTCTCTAAAAATTATGGATTAGCAGGATTACGTTTGGGTTTTGCCATTTCTAATCCTCAAAACATAAAAAAATTAGCTACTTTTGGACAATATTTTAGGGTAAACAGAATAGCCGAGAAAGCTGCGGAAAAAGTGCTGAAATATTTAGATTATTATCAACAAAATTGGGGAAAAATAAAGAAAGTAAGAGATAAATTTGTAAGGCAAATAAATGGGCTGGGTTTTTTTGCTTATGATTCAAAAGCAAATTTTGTTTTAGTGGAGTTTAAGAATAAGAACGAAACCGAAAGAGTTTGGAAGTACTTAAAAGAAAACGGCATTTATACTTTACCCGGTTGGGAGAATGAATTTTCCGGTTTAAAAAATAATTTCATCAGATTTACTATCGGAGAAGAATGGGAGATGAATAAGGTAATAGAGGTGTTATCTGATTATGTAAAGAAAAGTTAGGCCTAATTCGTATCTCGTATTTCATGAATTGTATCTCGCCATATTAGCGTGGAGCGTGAGATTAGTTAGTTAAGATAACAAGAAATAGAATCCAGAAATCAGAATTCAGAATGATAGCTACTAACTTAAACTATTTAGAAGGTAGGGGTTCGATTCATCGAACCCGCTTATCTCCTACTATATACTAAATACTATTCACTATTCACTAACGACTAATTTAATTGGCCAGCTGGCCAATTAAATTTGGTGCCGAAGGGGGGATTTGAACCCCCACAGGCATACACCTACTACGCCCTGAACGTAGCGCGTCTACCAGTTCCGCCACTTCGGCATAAAATAATCTTATCTTAAAATAGAATAAAGAAAATAGATGTTATTGTCAAGTCTAATATACAGTATCGAGTATCAAGTATCAAGTTAAGAAAGCGAAAGAAAAATTAGAAAAAGTATACATTAACAAAACCATTTCTGAATAAAAAATATTAAAAAAGGAGTGATGTGCTTTGGTTAAAAAACAAATGATAGCTAATTTAGGTTTGAATACTCAAATTAATGATGTATTTTTATTGAAAAATAAAGAGTTTAAGGTAAGGCGGGATAAAAGAACTATAGATATGTTCTTTAAAATCGCTGATAAGACCGGAGAAATTGAAGCCATAAATTGGGACGTTTCTAATGATAAAGTGGAGAAATTAAGCAAGATTGAATTTGCCCGAGTTCAGGGGTATATTACTAAAAAGAAAAGTAATGGGACCCTTCAGGCAACAGTTTCTTCTCTCACCGAAACTGCACCCTTAGATTTAGATTACTCAGATTATTTGCCCCAGTCAAAAAAAGATTTAGACAAACTGATGAATGTAATATATTCAAATATAGAATCAATAAAAAATATTTATTTAAAGAGGTTATTAAAAACTTTTTTTGACGATCAGGAATTTGTGGAAAAATTTAAAAAAGCTCCGGCGGCTACAAAGGTACACCAGCCTTATCTCGGAGGTTTGCTCGAGCATACCTGTAATTTAGTCGGGATTTGTGAAACAATAGGCGATATTTATCAAGAGGTAAACCGTGAATTTTTAATAACTATGGCTATGCTCCACGATATAGGTAAAGTTAGAGAATATACTTATAACAGAGTAATTGAATATACCGATGAAGGTAAACTTTTAGGTCATATTGCTATAGGACTGGAGATGATTGACCAAAAAATAAAAAGTTTGGATAATTTTCCTCCGGATTTAGAGTTAATGATAAAACATACTCTCTTAAGCCATCATGGACATTTTGAGTTCGGTTCACCAAAACTTCCCAGTATATTAACTGCTATTGCTCTTCATTACGCTGATGAAACAGAGGCTAAAATAAGTGGTTTTATAAATATAAAAGAAGAAAGTGGAAATTTTAATGAAAAATGGAGTAAATGGATTTGGTGGCTAGAGAGACCGGTTTATTTAGACGAAGAAGCGAGTTTAGAAGGGAAAGAGATAGGGAGAAAGCAATAATGAGAGAGATTTTAGAAAAGGTATTAGAAGATAAAAAGAATAAAGCAGATTATATTGAGATAAGGACGGAAAAGAAAGAGGCCACTACCATTCATTTTCAGGGGAAGAAGTTAGAAAAAATAAATTGTTCCCAGCAAATAGGAGGAAATGTTCGTGCCCTGGTAAAAGGGGGATGGGGTTTTGTTTCCTTCAATCAGTTTAATGATTTAGAGGAAAAAGTTAGAGAGGCAATAGAGGTAGCGAGTTTAATCGGCAAAGAAGAAAGTAAGCTGGCCGTTATTCCGCCGGTTGTGGAAATAATTAAACGGGAATTAGATAAGGATTTTCGTCAGGTAAGTTTAAGAGAAAAGAAAAATTTAATGGAAAATTATAATAGTATAATTATGAAATCTAATCCTCTGATTCAATCCTCTAATGTAATCTATACCGACAGATTTTCTACTACTTATTTTGCCAATTCGGAAGGCAGCTACATCGAACAGGAAAAACCGTTTTTAAGTGTGCACTTTACAGCCATAGCCCGGGAGGGGGACAATGTTCAGATGGCCAGTGAAAGTGTTGGAACTACCAAGGGTTTTAAAATAATGGAAAGAATTTCTACCAAAGCACAAAAAGCAGTTTTTCGGGCAGTCAATCTTCTTAAGGCTCAGCCGGTGGAAGGCGGGGAATATACGGTTATTTTAGATCAGACATTAGCCGGGGTTTTTATCCATGAGGCCTTTGGACATCTTAGTGAAGCTGATTTTTTATATGAAGACGAGAGGATGAGCGCTTTAATGAAATTAGGGAAGAAATTTGGCTCACCCAAACTTAATGTAGTTGATGATGGTTCTATCCCAAATTTATTAGGTTCTGCCAAATATGATGATGAAGGAGTTATGACCAGGAAAAATTATCTGATAAAAGAGGGAATCCTGACAGGCAGACTACATTCGCGGGAAACTGCTGCTAAAATGGGGGAAGAGCCAACCGGAAATGCCCGTGCCCTTAATTATCGCTTTAAGCCTATTGTTCGAATGACCAATACTTATATCGAAAATGGAGATACTCCTTTTAAAGATTTATTATCCGGAATAAAGAAAGGAATTTATGCCAAGGACTGCTATGGGGGGATGACTACTTTTGAGATGTTTACTTTTAGTGCCGGGGAAGGTTTTATGATAAGAGATGGGGAGATTGCCGAACCGGTTAAAGATGTAGTATTGAGTGGAAATTTATTTACCGCCCTTCTTAATATTGAGGGTGTAGGAAATGATTTAAAGATGATTGAATCAGGCGGGGGATGCGGGAAAGCAGGGCAAGGTCCTTTGCCTGTGTCTTTTGGTAGTCCTCACCTCAGGATAAAAAAAGTAGTAGTGGGGGGTAAGTAAGATGGAAAAATTGTTACAGCAAGCCTGCAAAGAAGTAGATTCAGCCGAACTATTTAGAGTAAAGAGCAAGACTGTCCCGGTAAATTTTGAAGTAAATAGATTAAAATCTATCGATATTTCTGAGAGTGAGGGGAAGGCCTTACGAGTAATAAACAAAGGAAGGATAGGATTCTCTTCATCTACAGGAAGTGAAGGTTTTGATTTAATGGTTGAAAAAGCAGCAGCCACCTCTGAATTTGGGGCAAAAGCGTCTTTTGATTTCCCCGGGGAAATTAAAAGAGGGATAAAAGAAAAGAAAAAAGTAAATATATATGACAGAAAAGTAGAAGATAAAAGCATAGAAGAGATGGTTAAAATTGGCGAAGATATTTTAGGAAGAGTAAAAGATTTTGACCGAAAATTACGTTGTGATGTAACTATTTTAAAAGATTATAGTGAGGTAGAATATTTTAATTCTCGGGGAGGTAATTTTTCTTATAGTAAGACAGCGATTGCTTATTCGATGATGGTTCAGCAGATCGAAAATCAAGATATGTTGATGATTTATTCCTCTATTGAATCGGGAAAAGACAACCTTGAGCTTGAAGAATTGACTTCTGAGATAATTGAGAATTTAAAATGGGGAGAGAAAATTGTCCCTATAGAAAGCGGGAAGATGCCGGTTATCTTTACCCCCAAGGCAGCGTTGGTTCTAATTCTTCCCATAATCAGCGGGTTAAACGGAAAAATGGTTTTGAAGAAGATTTCACCTCTGGCTGCCCGGAAAAATAAGAAATTATGGAGTGATCTGTTGACTATTTATAGTGATGGCACTATAAATTTTGCTTTAGGGAGTGCTCCTTTTGATGATGAAGGAGTAGAGATGAAACGGGTTCCTTTAGTAAAAAAAGGAAAGATTAAGAATTTTTATTATGATTTGCAAACAGCGGGAATGGCCGGGGTTGAGAGTACCGGAAATGGTTTGAGAGCCGGCTCACAAAGCGAACCCGCCCCTAGTATAAGTAATTTAGTAATGGAGGAAGGAAAAGTTTCGTTTTCCGAAATGATTAAAGATATAAAAGAAGGGATAATCATCGACCAGGTTCTTGGGCTGGGACAGGGAAATATAATAAGTGGAGCCTTCTCTAATAATGTACAGCTGGGCTACAAAATAGAAAGGGGCAAAATAGTGGGTAGGGTTAAAGATGTGATGATTGCCGGTAATGCCATAAAAGAACTAAAAAATATAGCTGCTTTAGGAAATAAAGCGAAATGGGTAGAAGGAAAATACAAATTTCCTCACATCTATCTAAAATCTCTATCTGTTTCTGC
>CAZXYB010000092.1:0-4966 GCA_964644855.1 uncultured Atribacterota bacterium
AAAAGATAATCGTAATGGTCTAACCATATTAGAATTTTATCGCTTGAAAAAAGTTATGTCAAATGTTGAGACCTGACCCCTTTATTTCTTCACACAAATTTTATCTAATCCGAAAAAAAATATCATTAACCTTCTATAATAAAAATTGACAAATTATTGAAGTTACGAAGTTATATTTTTAAATAATTCAATTTATTATCTAAAAACTATCGGACCAATTTAGAGGAAGAATATGTTTGAAAAACAATATGAATTAAGGTATTTTGAAATGAATCAATACGGAGAAGCATCACCCCTTACTATTCTAACCCTATTAGAAGAAGCTGCTGCAGATCATTGCTTATCAATAGAATATGGTTTGTATGATTTAATGAAACAAGATATAGGATGGGTTTTGCTCGGAGGGTACATACAAATGGAACGGTATCCTTCTTATAAGGAAAAGGTTACAATCAGAACCTGGATGTCCAGATATGCAACAATTAGAGGTATTAGGGAAAATATAATTTTTGATGAGCAAGGTAATATTATAGGCAAAGCTAAGGGATTATGGTTATTTTTTGATATAAAAAGAAGAAGGCCAGTTAAAATTTTTGAGGATATTAAGAAAAAGTGGTCATATTTTCCGGAAGAAAGCCTTAAGAATGATATTAGAAAAAAAATTGAGCCCATTCATTCTGCTAAATATAGCAATAAATTTCGTGTGCATCAATTTGACATTGACTCGAATAAACATGTAAATAATTTAAGATATTTACAATGGCTTATAGAGTCTATTCCTCATGAGATTGTTGATAATTATTTTTTGCATACAATAGACGGCCGTTTTACCGCAGAAGCTTATTATGGACATACGATTAACTCTTTAACTGAATATGACAATTACGATAATGCCTTTATTCATACAATAAAAGATCTTAATAACGAACGGGTTTGTGTTACAGCAAAGAGTAAATGGAAAAAAAGGTTGTAATAATAAAAAGGGTAGAATCCTTTCTTATTGTTTACTTAAAAATAAATCATGGGTGCAATCCTGCAAATAGATGTGTTTAAAATTAAATCTATTCTGCTGATAAATTTCATAAGCATGACTACGGCATAATTTACAGGCCTTTTTAGGGATTGTAATTGCCATAATTGGAAAACCATGGTCTGTCTGTGATTGAATGACTCTTATCCCCGAGCAATGGTTGCATACGTAGATTTCTTCTGTCTGGTTTTCATTGATACTGTCGGTATCATAATAGACCTGTCGTTTTCTGGTGATTTTTTCCTGATGATTAAATTTTTTATAAGAAAGCTCGTTTCTGTTTTTCCAGTTTTGATAAATTATCTCACAAAGACGTTTGATATAATCAGTGATTTTCGGTGATTGTTTTAATTTTTCCGGTGAATAATCAGGTTCTTTAACCTGGGAATAATCCAATCCGGCCATTGCTAAAACTAAGCCTAAATTTACATAGGGAAGGGCCCCTTCAATAGAATAACCACCTTCTAAAACAGCAATATCGGCATTTAGTTTTTCACTCAACTGAGCATAACCCAATGCGCTGATGTTCATATTGGTCAGCGGGTCACTGTAATGATTATCCTGTCCGGCAGAATTAATAATTAAATCAGGTTGATATTCATTTAGGATAGGAAGTACCAGATTGTCTATCACGTAGAGATAACCTTCATCTCCGGTTTTGGGAGGAAGGGGAATATTAATATTATAGCCATATGCTCCCGGCCCCCCTAATTCATCAATAAAACCAGTCCCGGGGTAAAGTGTTCTTCCGTCTTGATGCAGAGAAATATACAAAGTATCCGGATCATTCCAGAAGATATTCTGAGTTCCGTCTCCATGGTGACAATCGGTATCAACAATCGCTATTTTTTTATGTCCAAATTTTTGGCGCAAATGTTCTGCCATTATGGCTTCAATATTAATAATGCAAAATCCGCGGTCTCCCCACACTACTTTTTGAGCATGATGTCCCGGAGGCCGGACAATGGCAAATGATTTTTGCACTTCTTTATTCATAACAATTTCACCGGCAGTAATGGCGCCGCCGGCTGATATCAAATGAGATTGAGAAACTCTATGACTAACATCGGGAATGCAAAAATGAACTCTCTCGATATCTTTGGCAATTGCCATTTTAGGATTATAAAATTTTATCCCTTCAATATCCTGAATACCTTCTTCGGTTAGTTGATCCATGGTGTAAAGAAGGCGTTCTTCTCTTTCCGGATGATTTGGACTGATAGCCCAATCAAATGCCGGGAAAAATATAATTCCTAATTTATTTTTAGCTTTTAATATCATCTATTTTCCCTATTTTTGTATAATAAACCGGGCTTTAACTGAGCCTTAACCCGAATATTTTTTCCTACAGTACTAAATCCTCTTACCATATTAAATTCATTTGATTCAACGATATCGGTTTCAATAAGTTCCGGTTTTATTCCTGATTTAATAGCATAACTTTGAATTAAATTGACCGCCTCTTTCTCTGCCTGATCTAAACCATAGGAAGAATTTATCTTTTCTATTTTATTTAACTCCGGTACAATAAGGCGTTTCTTCTGAGTATCAGCAAATAGATTGATTTCCATTGTTTCTTTGCTTAAAGCAGCTCCAATAGCATTGGCAACAGAAAAATATTCAGGTACATAACAGGGAATATTAAAAATATCTTCTAAGATCGGTGCGCAAGCTTGAGCCGGACCTCCGATAGCAACAATTTTTTTGGGAATTAATTTTTTACCATGAAGCAATTCGTAAATAGTATATACTGGATGTTCGTTAATTTCGTCTAATATTTTAATGGAATGATTTTTAATTATTTTTCCGAAAAGTTGATAGATTGTTTCTGAAGCTCCCCTAACATCGGTATCGAGTTGACGACCGATTTGGGCCATTGCGGATTCAGCCAGGTTAACATCTCCGATTTTTAATAGTCCCAAGTAAATAAACGCATCAGTAGGCGTAGGAGATGGTCCGCCTAAAGCCATGGCATTTCCTTTTCTCTCCGGGCCGATTTTTATTTTTTTATCTTGGCCTACAGATATACTGCTATCGCCACCCAGACCAATAGGTACAGTATAAATAGCAGGAATCAAGGTTGGGTATTTTTGAATAGTGATTCCCTGTGGTTCAAATAAAGGTACACCGTTTGCTAAAAAAGAGATATCGGTAGTTGTTCCACCGATATCCAATAGAATCGCATCTTCTTTTTCGGGGAAAAAGTACCAGCAACCCATAACACTGGCAGCAGGACCAGACAAAATAGTATTTATAGGTAAAGTTTTCGCTTGATTTAAATGAAGCGTTCCGCCATCTGCTTTTAACATCTGAATTTTATTTGTGAATCCTTTTTTCCGAAGTATGTTTTCCAGCGAAGTAATAAATTGTTCCATTGTTTGATAAATCGCGGAATTAAGATAAGTGCTGAATACTCTTCGAGGAAAATTAAGTTTTCCCGATATTTCATGTCCCATGCTAATATTTTTAAAATTTTCTTTTTCTAATATTTCTTTAATTTTTAATTCGTGAGCCGGATTACGGGTAGAAAATTTAGTTACCACACCGATTGCTTCAATTTCCTGATTTTTTAATAAATTAATTTTTTTCATTAATTCTTGATGTGAGAGACAGGATGTAATGGTACCCCGATGGTCAATACAGCCTTTAATAAAAAAATTATAAGCTCCACATTTGAGAAAATTCGGGGAAATACCTGGTCCGGTTTCTATAAACATTCCCACCGGTGCCATTTTATTTTCAATGATGGAATTTGTAGCTAGAGTAGTACTTATATTAATGTTTTCCACATCTGAAGCAGAAATATCTTCCAATAATTTGGAAATCACATTTAAAGTAGATCTTTCGATATCTGTATTATTGGTTGGAACTTTAACACTTTTAACAATTTTTTGTTGTTCTAAAATAACTGCATCAGTTTGGGTACCGCCAACATCAAGACCAATTAGCAATGGTTTTACGCTCCTAACATCTTTTTATTATGATTTTAACCTAATTTATCCGAAATATTATAACATAATTTGACAATATAAATAAAAAGAAAAAGCATGATTTTATTTGAAAACTTTGGGGTCAGGCTTCACAAGTTCACATTTTTATCAATCTCTATACCCGATATAATCAGGAAATCGTTATCCTTATATCTTCCGCTTAACACATTGGTTACCGTTGAGTCTCCAACCTTGAGCAAATTGGCTATTTCCTTATTTGTTATATCTGTATACTTTTTTAGCATATTAATATATAGCTTTCTAATATCTGATATTCTTTTACTTTTTGAATTACCTTTTATTTTCTCTATGTCTATTTTAGTAACTTCTTCAATGATTTTAATCAATGCTTCTTTTTCTATTTTAAGTCTTCCTATATTTTTAGCCACTTCAATTGTTTCTTCTTTAATCATTGATTTAACCTCTTTTGTTTCCATCCCATCCATAAAAGCAAGATATTTTTTGATGGCTTTTTTCTTATGGGTGTCAAATAAACTGAGGGGAAAATTGACATCTGCAAGTTCCGGAATACCAATGTATTCCCGATGGCTGCTCCAGAGATATTTGAGACTTTCGGTTAATTTTGATCGGATTGGATTCTGGTGTATATAACGAATCAATGAAAGCAGATAAGCATCTTTATCACACAGGAGGCATTTATATCTTTGTTCGAATACATGACCGGTTGTGTTATTTCTTCTATTATAATATTGAGTAAAGACTTGTTGGATGCCTTGCATGATCTTTGATAGAGGAATATCTGCCACTTCTATCAGCAAATGAGCATGGTTATCCATGATGCAATAGGCATATAATTTGAAGCGATATCTTTTCTTATATTTTGCTATGTTTTTTTTATAGGTTTTCTTATTGTCCTCGTTCCTAAAAATATAGGAACGATTATTGCCCCGAACCATCACATGATAGAGTGCACCCTCGTAATGGA
>CAZXYB010000093.1:0-4965 GCA_964644855.1 uncultured Atribacterota bacterium
CTCCCGAAAGGTTTCTTACGGTATCTTCTACGGATACATTATCACCCTGAATTCCAATATTTTCTAAGGCCTTTTCTGCTTCACGTATCATTCTCTGTTTATCGAGACAAGGGATAAATCCTCCCAGCAATATATTTGGCTCCCGTCCCATAAAGATATTTCTGTGTATCTCTAAATCATCAACCAAGGCAAGATCCTGATGGGTAGTTTCAATACCAACATTTATCGCATCTCTTGGAGAAGAAAAGTTTACTTTTTTCCCTTCGAAATATATAACTCCTTTTGTAGGAGAATAGAGTCCTGAAAGTATTTTAATTAACGTGCTTTTCCCCGCACCATTATCACCCACCAGACCAACAATCTCACGAGGTTTAATAGAAAAATACACATCATCCAGTGCTATAACCTTTCCAAAATACTTACTTACACCTTCCATGTATACGAAATTATCAATGTTAACTTTATTTTGCATATTAATTTTTACCCTTCTTTCATAAACAATATTAGTCTACCTTCTTCTTTTAGAAATAAACATATTTATAATAACAGCAATAATGACTATGATTCCCAAAAAACCATCTTGCCAATAAACTGATACACCCAGTAATACTATACCATTTCTAATCATACCGGTAATAATAGCTCCGAAAGCTGTTCCGATAATACTACCAACCCCTCCCAATAGGGAAGTTCCACCAATAACACTCGACGCGATAGCTGCGAGTTCAAAACCTCTACCATTGAGGGGAGCAACAGATCCAAGCCTGAAAGCTTGTACATACCCTGCAAAAGCTGCCAAGAAAGATGTAAACATAAATGTTGTAATTTTAACCATTGTTGTGTTTATCCCAACTGCGATTGCAGCTTTTTTATTTCCACCTGTAGCACACATTTTGTTGCCAAAACTTGTGTATTTAAGAATATAATAACTTATTCCAATAAAAAATAAGAACCAGATTATTGCTGCAGGAAAGACACCACCTATATTTCCACCGATTGCCTGGGAAATAAGGCTATGTGAACGTATCTTAATCGGCATTCCTCCTGCCAGAACAAGAACTAATGCTCTATAAATCATCATAGTACCAAGAGTTGTAACAAACGAGGGGATACCAGCTTTTGTAGTAATAAACCCATTAATAAAACCTAAAGCTAATGCAAGCATTAAACCTACTATAACTGCCAATATTATTGGCACATTTAATTTTGAATATAAGATTGCAGTTACCATTGGGGACAGGGCGTATATTGAGCCTACAGAAAGATCAAACTCTCCAGCGATCATTAAGAGAGTCACTCCTGCAGCAATAATTCCAAGTTCACTTGCCATTCTTATTATAATTAACAAATTGAAAGGTAATAGAAAACTACTATTTGCAATAGAAAATACAACTGCAAGAACTATTACTGCAATTAAAACTCCAAAACCTTCCACTTTAAAACCTTTTTTTAATTTTGTAACAACCATATACTTTTTCCCCTCATTATAAAATTTTAGTGCCTGGGAACATATTTTGTTCCCAGGCACTCTTACAAATTACTCCTTTACTACTTTTTACCTATATCCGTCTTCAGCCAATTTAACAGCTTGGTCAATTTTATCTATGCCAACCACAGCAACACCTGTATTTATGTCTGTTGGATAAAGACCAAACTCCTTGTATAAATAGAGTAACATTACGGTCTGGAATCCCTGCAGATAAGGCTGCTGGTCAATTGTAAATTTAACGTAACCTTCCTTTATCATTTGATTCTGGTCAGGCACAAGATCAAAGCCTGCGATAAGAAGCTCGCCAGGTTTCATACCTAATTCTTTCATTGCCATTCCTGCGAATGCGGATGAAAACTCGCTAGCTGCAATAATTTTAAGATTTGGGTGAGATCTGATATAAGATTTCAACATATCAACGCCTGTTGATGGATCAGCGAGTGGGGCACTGAATCTCTCTGACTTTATCCCATGCTCAATAAATATCTGCTCGATACCGGTACACCTCTCTTCGAGCGCGGCGTTGCCAGGTTCACCAATTAACACTACCGCTTCAGCATTTTCTGGAATTACCTCATCCTTTAATAACTCTTTACCGAGAACGTTTCCGGCAATGGTAAAGCTCTGTCCAACAAAAGCCATTCTTTCATTTGGGGTGTAGGGATCATCAACATTAAAGGCAACTACAGGTATTCCCATTTTTATTGCTTTGGCAATTGGCTCGTCCAAAGCCTCTGCATCAGCGATAGCAACACCAATTCCGTCAAATCTCTGGGCGATAGCACTGTCAAGATAGTCTACTTCCTTCCCAATACTGAACTCCTCAGGCCCCATGAATTGTACTTCAACCCCCAGTAATTTCCCTGCCTCTTCAGCACCTTTTATCACCGGAGTCCAGAATGGTGTTCCCGCAACATGAACCACCAAAGCAAATTTGTACGCAAGTGCACTTCCTGAGAAAACGACTAACAACATAACAAGGACAATCAACAAGATTGTTACTTTTTTATACATTATTATACTTCTCCTTTAAAATTTATTTTTCCTTTCTTTTCGCTAATTAACAAGAGTTGTCTTTAATAACCTCCACTTTCAACAAATTTTATTTCTCCGACTAATAGCTATAAAGACATGGTTCGTTTTTCGTGCAAATCTTCCCTTTGTTAGACACTACTTACCTCTTCACCTCCCTTTTAGTGTAGAACGTAAACATTCAGTAAACACCATCTAGGATTTTTTAATTTCAGCAAATGCGTTTAGATTCCACGATTCTAATCCTGCTAAAAGTAGATATTCAACTACATAGTTTAAAAATTTACTGAATTCCTTAATCACATAAATTTTTTAAATTTACGTGATTATGTTATACTAACTATTTTTAATACTTATTTTAAGTTTTCAACTATCATCTAATATAATTATATTTTTTTATTAGAAATTTGTCAAGTAGGCGAATTGATGAAGTGCAATTCCCTTTTTACCTAGATTAAGAATATATTTTTAGAACAAATTATTTAAGCAGTTATAACTTCAATTCCCATTACGTCACCAAAATTTTTTATCTTTTCAATATAATCTCCATATACCCAAGCAAAATGATGTCCAAATTCAAGTTGCTTTTTAAAAAAGTCTTTAACATCATTTACTTGATAATAAACTCCCGTAGCACATCCTATAGTATCTACCCCTGCTCCAGCAACAATTTTTCCTTTAACAGTTAACATTTTTTTACCTGTTGGATGAAATCTCAAAAGTGTAATTGTTTCTCCTTTATCTCTATTAAAATCATACCTTAAAGTAACACCCCAACCACTATTAGTAAATGATTGAATTCTATATGGCATCATTTCTTTATCAATTCCTTTCATTTTTCTTGTTGGAACCGCATGCCATGTTGATACAATATTTTTCTTGCCTTTTATTTCTTTTACAATTTCTAAGCCTGATGGCGTAGATTGATCCGTTTTAAATTCATGTGCTAATGGGTGAGTGTTACCCATATGAGGAGCTTTTTTAGTAAGATTAATAAGCACATTTATTGCCATCAATACATTTATATCAGCTTCACAAGCAGAAGGAATTCCTTCTTCTTTTAATAAAGAATGTGCTAAACAAAATGTGTATTTTTCTTTATTGAGACGTTTAGTTCTACATATTTCAAAACATGGAAGTGTAAATGCATTACACTCATACTTTTCAAGCATCTTTTTTACTGTTACATAAAAATTTACCGAGTTAAATATATACTTACTATCCATATAATTTTTTTCAGCATTTAAGATCAATTCATTAGTAATTTTTTTAGCTTCATCTAATTCTTCTTTACTAAGATTTTGAACCTCATCTAATATTTCTTCTGCATTAATAAATGTAAAATGAACTCCTAAATTATTCTTTAAATCCTCAAGATTAATTGTACTTAAAACTCCTTTTGAAATTATATCATCCTTTAATACAACCAATACATTCGTATTATTAATTGCTTTTTTACTCCTTAATAATTCTAGATATCTACTAGCATCATCATGATCTATAAAACCATAAGCTTCTAATCCTTTTGCTCTCAATGCTGCTACTCCATCAGTACTAGCACAACATCCAATAATTCCTACTGCTTTTTTAGTTTTTGTAGCAATTTCACTTGCTGGAAATTGATGAAAAACACCATCAAAAAGAAAAATATCAGTTTTTACAACATCTTTCATTAATTTATTTAATTCTTTTTCGTGAAAAATAAAATCATCTGTCCATGTTAAGTATGATGGTTCAAGCATATTAATTTCTCTTGAATATGTTGTCTCTAATGTTTCTTTAAAATTATTAAACTTTTCTTCTCCAATTTTAATATCAAATTCTTTAGTTAATTGTTCTCCAGAACCAGTTCTGCATGGGCCTTCATAAGCTTCTTGATGGATAAGATGTAAATAACCTGGTTTAACATTTAATTTAATATCAATTCCTTTTTTAATACTCACTATAATATTCCTCCTTTAAAATTTATTTTTTCTTTCCTTTCGGTAATTAACAAGAATTGCCTTTAATAACCTCCACTTCAACAAATTTCATTTCTCCAAATAATAGCTACAAAGACATGGTTCATTTTCCGTGCAAATCTTCCCTTTGTTAGACACTACTTACCTCTTCACCTCCCTTTTAGGGTAGAACGTAAACATTCAGTAAACACCATCTAGGATTTTTTAATTTCAGCAAATGCGTCTAGATTCCACGATTCTAATCCTGCTAAAAGTAGATATTCAACTACATGGTTTAAAAATTTACTGAATTCCTTAATCACATAAATCTTTTAAATTTATGGAATTATATTATACTAACTTTATTTAATACTTATTTTAAGTTTTCAACTATTATCTAATATAATTAGATTTTTTTATTAAATATTTGTCAAGTACTCGGGTAGCAGCAAACTATTTAAATCGTAATTTTAAGGTAGATAAACCCAATAAGTTCTGGGTAGC
>CAZXYB010000094.1:0-4930 GCA_964644855.1 uncultured Atribacterota bacterium
TTAACCAAAAACCAATCTTATATCTCGTATTTACATCCCACATCTTATCTTTATTACTCATTACTTATTACTGTATTTTACGCGATAGAGATTTATTTTTCCTGATTTTTTTCTATCTTTTCTTTCTTTTTCTTCGCTCGATACTCGATACTATATACTCAATACTGTTTTTAGATTTGACAGGAAATAAAAAGTATGTTATAAATAGACTGACGGTCAGTCTATAAATAAAAGGTGAAATAATTATGACAAGGATTATCAAAAAATATGATGAACGCAAAAGGGAATTTCTTAATACTGCCCAAGAATTATTTTTTACGAAGGGATACGAACAAACTTCGGTTGAAGCCATTATTAAAAAAATGAGATTGTCTAAAGGTACTTTTTATTATTACTTCAAATCCAAGGAAGATTTACTGGATCAACTGACTTGTAAAATGGGTGAAAAGATTTTAGAAGAAGTCAAAAAAATTGCTGATAGAAAAGACCTGGATGCTATTGATAAATTAAATGAAGCATATGCCGTGACCAGAAGCGTAAAATTAGAAAACATAGAACTATTAAAAGTATTGATAAAAGTGCTTTATAATGACAGGAATTTATTTTTCAGGTATAAAATATTTCTGAAATTTACTGAGTTGATAACACCCGAATTTACAAAAATTATCAGGCAGGGTGTGAATGAAAAATTGTTTAATACACCGTATCCGGAGGAAGCTGCAAGATTGATTTTCGAAATAGCAAATACATTTTCCGGGCAAATCCCTACTCTTATTATTGATTTAGATGAAAATCCTGAAAATTTAAAAAAAGTTGAGCGAGAATTTAAAGTGTATGAAAATGCCATAGAAAGAATCATCGGTGCAAGAAAAGGAACATTTAATATCGTCAATCGAAATATATTAAAGAAATTTTCTGAGAAGTTAAAAGATTGACATGAATGAATCATAGTGATTTTTAATCTATGTTGTCCATAAAGGACTTTTTTATTAAAAAAACCGTTTAAAAAAATTAAATAAAAAATACGGATTATATCTTTTTTAAATTCCTTTCATTTGGCAGTAATGGGTAGTAAAATAAGTAAATTAATAAAGTTCAAAATTTTTAATTGCAATTTGTAGGAGTAGAAGATGTTTAGTATTAAGCTCGGTCTAAAAAACTTAACCCGCCAGAAAAGAAGGAATTTCATTACTATTTTGGTGATTGCCTTTGCTTTTTTCATATTTTTATTTCTTGATTCTTTAATGGAAGGCATGACGGAAATGTCTTTTAACAATATAAAGAATTACGATACAGGGAGTATTCAAGTGGCTCATCCTGCATACTGGGAAGATAAAGATAAGCTGCCTTTGGAAAATTTAATCTATTTGAACCAGGAAATGGAAGAGAGTATAAATAATATGGATGGAGTATCAGGGGTATCTCCCGAGCTAAGATTTAAGGCCAGTCTGAATAACGGGATTGATGAAATTGATGTCCAGGGCGTTGGCATCTCTATTGAGAAATACAACGATGTTTTTGCTACTCAAAATCATGTCGTTGAAGGTTCTATGTTTGTCCCGGGCGAATCAAAAGCAGTCATAGGGGTAGGATTAGCCGAACTGATGGATTTAAAAGTTAATGATTATATTACACTTCTGGTCAGGACCAAAGAGGATACCTTTAATACTATTGATTTAGAAATTGCGGGATTGCTGTATACGCCCAATCCGATTATTAATAATGGCATTGTTTTTGTTCCCTTGGATATTGCCCGTCAGGCATTGAATGTGGAAAATGGTATTAGCATGATGGCCGTAAAAATAAAAAAGGATAAAGAAATTAACTCAACCATAGACAGGATTAATCAAATTTTTCAGGAAAAAAACATGAATATTAATGCTTACTCCTGGGAGGAATCAGCGAAAACAGTAATAGCTATCCGTACTGCAGAGGATGCAGAAACTGCTGTTATATTAATCATTATTTTAACGATTGGTATGATTGGAATTATTAATAATGTTATTCTGTCCAGCCTGGAGAGGACCAGAGAAATCGGTATGATGAAGGCATTGGGAATGAGAGAGTGGGAGATTGTTTCAGTCTTTATGGTAGAGGCAACCGGTATAGGCATTCTCGGTGGATTAGCCGGCTGTTTGTTAGGTGCTGTGGGAGTATGGTGGATAGTAGAAATCGGATATGACTTAAGTTATATTGGTGGAGATATGTCCTCATATGGCATACCAATAATCGACAAAGTTTATGGAGCCTGGAATTTTTCTTCTTTTGTTTTCATATTCTTTTTTGGAATAGTGGTTGCTCTAATTTCCAGCATAATTCCTTCCTACTGGGCAGCACATAAAGATCCGGTAAAAGCAATTTATCATCGGTAGGTGAAAAAAATTGAAATAAAGAGTAAAATAACGAAAGAGAATTATCTATAAATGTATTCACTGGATAAATAGTTAAAATATAAAAAGGAATCATTAATGCATTTGAATTTTTAATAAAGGGGGAAAAGCAAATGGCTTTATTGGAATTAAATAAGGTAAAAAAGATTTATCAGCAAGGAAAAATAGAAGTCCCGGCTTTGCGGGGTGTGGACCTGGAAGTAGAGGAAGGTGAATTTACAACCATTTTTGGTCCTTCCGGTTCAGGAAAAACTACGCTTCTAAATATGATAGGTTGTTTGGATACGCCCACAGAGGGGGAGGTTAGCTTAAGCGGGAAAAAAGTAAGCGATCTTTCTAAAAAAGCCCTTGCCATGGTCAGGCGCTTCAATATCGGTTTTGTCTTTCAAGCTTATAACCTGATCCCTGTTTTAACAGCCTACGAAAATGTAGAATTTGCCATCAGATTGACTGACCATTCATCGGAATCGCAAATGAAAGAAAAAGTATTGAAAATGTTGGCTGAAGTGGGGCTTAAGGGATTGGAATCCCGAAGACCGAATGAACTTTCCGGTGGAGAGAAGCAAAGGGTAGCTATTGCCAGAGCGTTAGTGAAAGAACCCAAGATTGTCCTGGCGGATGAACCAACTGCTAATCTTGATTCTGAAACCGCTGCTGATGTTGTTAACATTATGAGGAAAATGAATAAGGAATTAGGAACTACTTTTATTTTTTCCACCCATGATCCTGCAGTAATGAAACATGCTAACAGATTTATCAACCTGAAGGATGGTATGATTTTTGCCGATGAAAGGGGGAAGTAAAAGATGTTTAGCTTTAAACTCGGGCTAAAAAACTTAACCCGTCAAAAAAGGAGAAACATACTTATAATTCTGGTGATTGCCTTTGCATTTTCCAGTTATTTACTTATGGATTCTCTTATGAACGGTATGGAAGAAATGTCTTTTGATAATATAAAGAATTACGATACAGGGAACATTCAAGTTGCCTATCCTGAATACTGGGAAGACAGAGAAGAACTGCTCCTGGAAAATTTAATTTATTTAAATCAGGATATGGAAGAGAGCATAAAGAGCGCGGATGGATTATTAGGAGTGTCTCCCGAGCTAAGATTTAAGGCTAACCTGAATAACGGGATTGATGAAGTAGCAGTTCGGGGTGTGGGCATCTCTATTGAGCAATATAACCAGGTTTTTGCTACTCAAAATTATGTTGTTGAAGGTTCGATGTTTGCCCCGGGCGAATCAAAAGCAGTCATAGGAGTAAGCTTGGCCGAATTGATGGATTTAAAAGTTAATGATTACATTACGCTTCTTGTCAGGACGAAAGAGGATACCTTTAATACTATCGATATTGAGATTGCAGGTCTGGTAAGGGCTCCCAATCCGATGATTAATAACGGGATTGTTTTTGTTCCTCTGGATGTTGCCCGACAGGCATTAAATGTGGGCAATGCGGTTAGCATGATTACCTTGAAAACAGTTTCCGGAGATGAGGATAAAGTCACCAAAGAATTGACGGACAGCTTTAAAAATAAAAACCTTGATTTGAAAGCATATTCCTGGAAAGAATCTGCTTCATCTGTCATCGCTTTAAGTGCTGCCAAGAAGGGTGGAATCGGGGCTATTCTGTCAGTCGTTCTTCTTATCGGTATGCTGGGGATTATCAATAATGTTATCCTCTCTGCCCTGGAGAGAACGTCAGAAATCGGCATGATGAAAGCCCTGGGAATGAGAGAGTGGGAGATTGTTTTTGTCTTTATGGTTGAAGCAACCGGTATAGGCATACTTGGTGGATTAACGGGATGCTTGCTTGGGTATGCAGGTGTAAGCGCGTTGGTGAAATACGGATTTAGCATAGCCTATATAGGCGGAGACGGTTCTGAATTTGGCATTCCCATTCTCGATAGAATTTATGGAGCCTGGAATTATCCTGCTTTCAGTTTTTTATTTATTTTAGGTGTCGTCATTGCAGTGTTATCCAGTATATTACCGGCATATTGGGCAGCTAAAAAAGATCCGGTAAAAGCAATCTATCATCGATAAGGAGGTAAAAAATGAAATTTTTATGGAATCTAGCGAAGAAAAATCTATCGAGATCCAGGATTAGAACATCAATTTCTATTATTGCTATTGCCTTTGCTATTTTTGCCGTGGTCTTTGCCCGTGGATTAATTAATGGGGTGTTGGAGTCTTTTTTTGAAAACCACATCCACTATAAAGCCGGACATATACGGATTATTGATGAGGAATACAAATTAAAAGAGCGTATTATGTCTTTAAATTATTCTTTGGACGGGTTTAACGGTAAAGGATACTCAGAGATGAGTGAAAAAATAAAGTCAGTAGAAGGGGTGGAACAGGTGGTTCCGCGACTTAAATTTGGAGCCATGGTGAGTCTTGAAGATGAATTAGTCGGCATGATGGGATGGGGAGTTGATCCCCTTGAGGAAATAAAATTTATGGGAATTGATAAAAACATAACTGAGGGCAGGATGGTTCAGGAGGGAAATAAGGAAGTTGTTATGGGTGCCGGGCTAT
>CAZXYB010000095.1:0-4842 GCA_964644855.1 uncultured Atribacterota bacterium
TTAGTTATATGAAAGTTAAGCTGATAAATTACACTAAAGATCCTGAAAAAATTGTAGCTCAGTCAGCAAGATTATGTTATTCTGCACTAGGGATAGAAGAACTAAGGGAAAAACTTAGCGATGAATCAATAATAAAATTAGTAAAAAAAATAATGAAATTAGGACATTATTCTGTTTTAGAGCATGTTGCTTTTACTTTTGCTATAGAAGGAATATCCAGAGTTACTTCTCATCAATTAGTAAGACATCGGTTGGCCTCTTTTTCTCAACAAAGCCAAAGATATGTTAAAATAAATAAAGAAGGCTTTCCCTATATTATCCCAAAATCTATTGAGAGGGATAAAAAGTTAGCTAAAATATTTATAGATTCTATAAAAGAATTAGATGGGATTTACCAATTATTGTTGGATCATAACATAAAAGCAGAAGATGCAAGATATATTTTGCCACAAGCAGTTACAACTAAAATGATAGTATCAGCAAATGCTCGGGAGTTACTGCATATTTTTAAATTAAGGTGCTGTAGTAGAGCACAATGGGAGATCAGAGAACTTGCTATGAAAATGTTAAAAGAAGTTAAGAGCATTGCCCCTACTATATTTGAAAATGCCGGACCGCCTTGCATTCTAGGACCTTGCCCCGAAGGGGAATTATCCTGTGGTAAACCCTGGTCTAAAAATAAAGAAGAAGGAGTAAATGGATAATAATGGAAAATGCTGATTGTAATTATGGAGGTCAAGCGGTAATCGAAGGAGTGATGATGAGATCTCCTTTAAAATATGCTATTGCTGTTCGTAAACCAGACAAAGAAATAATTTTAAAAATAGGTAAAATAAGGACATTGTCAGATAAGATGAAATTTCTTAAATGGCCTATTTTTAGAGGGGTAATTAATTTAATCGAGTCTTTGGTGCTTGGCCTGAAGGCGTTAACTTATTCTGCAGAACAAGCAACGGGCGAAGAAGAGAAAATAAATAGTGTAGAAATGTTTTTTACAATTCTAATTGCTTTTGGGCTATTCATAGTTTTTTTTATAGCTCTTCCTACTGCAATGGCTCGATATTTAGATAGATACCTATCTAATGTAATTATTTATAATTTATTTGAAGGATTATTGAGAATTAGTATATTTATAACTTATCTATTTTTTATCTCAAGAATAAAAGATATCAAAAGAGTATTTGAATATCATGGAGCAGAACATAAGGTGGTATATACTTATGAAGCAGGCGAAGAACTCAATGTTGATAATGTGAAAAAATATAGTACTTTACACCCTAGATGTGGAACAAGTTTTATTTTTATTGTTTTAATAATGAGTATTTTGGTATTTTCTTTACTGGGGAGGCAAACTTTGCTTTTAAGAATAGCCTATAGGATTGCCATAATTCCTATAATAGCTGGCCTGTCTTATGAAATCTTAAAATTATCAGCGAAAAACATGAATAAAAGTATAGTAAAATGGGCAGTGATGCCCGGATTATGGTTTCAAAAACTTACTACCAGCGAACCTGATAATACTCAGATTGAGGTGGCTATAAAAGCATTGGAAGGTGTTTTGCCCAAAGAAAACAAAAATATAAAATCTGAAGTGGTAAATAATGTTTAAAAAATTAGAAGAATTAGAAGAAAAATATGAAGAATTAAATAAAAATCTTTCTGACCCAAAAATCATTGCTAACCAATCTAAATTTCAGGAATGCGCAAAAATGCACTCTGATATTTCTAAAGCGGTTATAAAATACAAGGAATATAAGGGCATAGTAAAAGAGATTGATGAAAACTCTAGATTATTTTCAGAAGAAAAGGATATAGAGTTTAAAAAATTAATCGATGAAGAATTAAAAAAATTAAAAGAGAAAAAATCAAATTTACAAATAGTCTTAAAAGAAATTATGTTCCCCAAAGATCCTCACGATAATAAAAATTGTATAGCAGAAATAAGGGCAGGTGCTGGTGGAGATGAAGCAGCTCTTTTTGCCGGCGATCTTTTTAGAATGTATTCACGATTTGCCGAAAATAATAGATGGAAAACCGAAGTAATGAGTTCGAGTCCTACCGGTATTGGAGGGTTTAAGGAGATGATATTTAGTATAATAGGAAAAGGGGTATACGGAAAGTTAAAATATGAGAGCGGAGTACATCGGGTACAACGTGTTCCGGTAACCGAATCAAGCGGAAGGATACATACTTCAACTGTTACAGTAGCTATACTTCCTGAAGCAGAAGAGGTTGAAGTTAATATTAATCCCAATGATTTAAGAATTGATACCTTCCATTCTACCGGGCATGGAGGACAAAGTGTTAATACTACGGATTCAGCGATAAGGATTACTCATCTTCCCTCTGGGTTGGTTGTCTCCTGTCAGGACGAGAAATCTCAGTTTAAGAATAAAGCGAAGGCATTAAAGGTTTTAAGGGCCAGGCTTTTAGATATAGCAGAAAGAGAAAAGCATGAAGAGCTTGCCTTAAAGAGAAAGAATCAGGTTGGCACCGGAGATAGAAGTGAAAGAATTAGAACTTATAATTTTCCCCAAAATAGAATTACAGATCATCGTATTGGTTTAAATTTACATAATTTGGAAGAAGTATTAGAAGGAAATTTAAATGATTTGGTTGCCAATCTTTCAGAAAAATTAAAACAGAGTAGCGAAATTTGAAATAATGTTGGAAAATAAGTATAAATTTCAAACTATAGGCCAAGCTTCAAAAAATATTAGCAAACTATTTAAAAATAAGGGGATAAAAAATTCAGAAAGAGAAACGGAAATTCTATTAAGTTATTCTTTGGAGATGAGTAGGAGCGAAATATATTTAAATTTCGACAGAGTATTAAAAGATACAGAAAAAAAACAGTTAGAAAAAAAGATTCACAAAAGAATAGATAAAATACCCCTCCAATATATAACCAAACATCAAGAATTTATGGGTATGGATTTTTTAGTAAAAAAAGGAGTTTTAATTCCCCGGCCGGAAACAGAGATTTTAGTAGAAGAAGTTATTAAAAAATTAAAAAATTATAAATATTCTAATGATTTAAGAGTAGTAGATTTAGGAACCGGTACAGGTGTAATTGCTATTAGCATTGCAAAATTCATAGATAATATCACTATTTATGCTACTGACATATCTAAAAAATCTTTGCAAACAGCGTTAAAAAATACTCGAAAACATGATTGTGAAGATAAAATATCATTTCTACAGGGAGACTTATTCGAATCTTTTATCGGTAGAATTGAAAAGGGCAGCTTAGATGGAATTGTTTCAAATCCTCCCTATATAGATTCTTATGACTTTAAATTATTGCCACCTGAGATTAAAGATAATGAACCAAAACTTGCTTTATATGGAGGAATTGATGGTCTAAATTATTATCGCAAAATAATAAGGATAAGTCCTAAATTTTTAAAAAAGAATGGTTTTGTAGCTTTAGAAGTAGGGGCTGGTCAAGCAAAAAAAGTAAAAGAATTAATCTTGGAAGAAAATAATTTTAAACAGAATGTTGAAATTGTTAGAGACTATTCCGGGATAGAGCGAGTAGTAATAGCGTATAGAAAATAAATAACTAGCGTATAGCGTGGAGCGTATAGCGTTTAGGAAGATAGCGTATAGCGTATAGCATGTAGTGTATAGAAGTAGGGGCGTATTGCATACACCCTATAAAGAATAAAAATCTTTTTTAAATTTTAAATTATGGTTTTGTTTTTAAATTTTTAGTTCTAATGATTTATCCTATACGCTAAACGCTCTACGCTCTACGCTCTACGCTATATTAGATACAATCAATAGATGGAGTTTAAATAGAATGATCAAGACCGTTTTATTTGTCTGTACCGGTAACACTTGCCGAAGTGTTATGGCAGAAGCTATGTTTAGAAAAATGTTAAAGGAAAGAACTAAAGATAACAATAAAATTAATGTTATATCGGCTGGAGTTTCTGCTTTGCCAGGTATAAATCCTACTTACGAAGCAATTTCAGTTATGTTTGAGCAGGGTATTGATGTTTCTCAACATCATGCCCAAGAATTACGGAAAGAACTAATTGAAAAAGCAGATCTTGTTTTAGTTATGGCAAATAAACATAAAGAATATATTCATAAAGAATTTCCCTTTGCCCAAAATAAGACTTTTCTCCTTAAGGAATTTACCCTAAATAATAAATCTGAAAGCAACCAAAACAACAAAAGGAATTATGAAATAGTCGATCCGATTGGAAGGGAAATTGAATTTTACCGAATTATAGCAAGAGAGTTAAAAGAAAATTTAGAGAAGATACTAGACAAAATCCTTAAAGAAAACAATAAATAATGGTGGTGATGTATAAGATGAAGATAGCTTTAGGTAGTGATCACGGAGGTTATCGATTAAAAGAAAATTTGAAAGAGTATTTAAAGGAATTGAATATACAATATGAAGATTTTGGCTGTGATAGTGAAAAATCTGTTGATTATCCAGATATTGGTTTTGAAGTATCTAGTGAAGTTAGAAAGGGAAATTACGAGCAAGGAATATTAATATGTGGAACAGGAATTGGTATGTCCGTAGTTGCTAATAAAGTTAGAGGTATCAGAGCAGCACTTTGTTATAATGAATTTGCTGCCCGTTATTCAAGAGAACATAATAATGCGAATATTCTAGTCCTGGGAGGCAGAGTCATTGGCTCGGGATTAGCCAAAGAAATTGTAAAAGTTTGGTTAAATACTGGATTTAGCCAGGAGGAAAGGCATATTAATCGCCTGAATAAAATAAAACATAAAGAAGATGAAATCTTTAAATAAATCATTGTAAGGAGGAAAAGCAATTGTCAGAAGTAATAATTTTGGATCACCCTTTAATACAAC
>CAZXYB010000096.1:0-4840 GCA_964644855.1 uncultured Atribacterota bacterium
CCGGCATCGGCAAAAGTTGCCATTTGATTTAATATTTTAACCCCTGCTTCAATAAAGCTAATACCTAAAGCAGCACCGGTTCCTTCTCCCAGCCGCATATTAAGGTCAAACATAGGTGTTTTCCCTAAATAGTCTAAGGCGATTTTATGCCCTTTTTCTACTGAATTATGACTCGAGAAAATATAATTAGCGGCCTGAGGAGCTATTGTAACGGCAATTAAAGCACTGGCAACTGAAATAAATCCATCAATTACCACGGGAACTCGATGAGCAGCAGCAGCCAAAATACAACCTACCAATCCTCCAATTTCGAAACCGCCTATTTTAGACAAAACATCAAACCCGTCCTGAGGATTTGGCTTATTAATTTCTAACGCCCTTTTTATTACTTCAATTTTATTTTTAATTTGCTTTTGATTTATTCCGGTTCCCCGACCGGTAACCTCTTCAACTTTAGATTTAGTTAAACAGGCTACTATAGCGCTACTGGAGGTGGTATTAGCAATTCCCATCTCTCCTAATCCTATAATATCAATACCCTTTCTACTTAATTCGTCTTCAAATACTTCAATTCCTGCTATTATTGCTTTTTCTGCTTCAACCTTATTCATAGCTGGCCCTTTAGTTATATTTTTTGTCCCATAAGCAATTTTTTTTATTACTATCCCTTTTTCAGGAGGAAAGTCTTTAGCTACTCCCATATCTACTACTATAATTTTTGCTCCTATATGGTTAGCCAACACATTAATAGCTGCTCCTCCTTGAATAAAATTATCTACCATTTGAAAGGTAACTTCCTGAGGATAAGCACTTACCCCCTCTTCGGCAACTCCATGGTCTCCGGCCATCACAAATATTACTTTTCTTTTTACAGTGGGAGAAAGAGTCTCGGAAATTCCTGCTACCCTTTTGGCAAAATCCTCCAATCTTCCTAAACTTCCCTGGGGTTTAGTAAGGTTATCCAATTTATTCTGGGCTTTTTCCATTAGTTTAAAATTAATTGGCCCTATCTTTTGAATAATTTTTGCTATTTTTTTATTCATTTTCCCCTCTTTTATTAATTTTTAATCCACTTTCCCACCAATTTTCCAGATGAGAAGTATCATTAATAAGAGCAACAAATGCTTTATGGTCATAATAATTTATAATATTTAAAGCCGTAGAATATTGTTCTATATTCCACATATTCTTCAATCCCATATTTAAGGCATTACTTAAAATAACTCGTATTGTGCCACCGTGGCAGACTAGCGCAATAGTTTCATCTTTATCTATTTTTTCGTGCTTTTTTAATACATTGCTTAATTCAGCAATAACACGGTCATTTAAATTAACTAAACTTTCCCCCTGGGGAATATTAACTTCCACTTTAATATTTTCCAGCCAGGAATTAAATTTATCCCCATATCCAAATTTTGCTTTTACTTCTTCAAAGGTATAACCTTCCCACGCCCCAAAATTTATCTCCCTAAATTTAGGATTAGTAATAATATCCATTCCTCTATCTTTAAATATAATTTCTGCAGTACGGCGAGCCCTCTTTAAATCACTGCAATAAACTGAATCTATTTGCACTCCTTCTAAACGTCGTGCTAGTCTTTTCGCCTGCCATACCCCTTTTTCGGTTAAATCTACATCCTGAAAACCAGAAAATTTTCTTTTAACATTACCATCACTCTCTCCGTGACGTATCAAGATTAATTTTATTGCCATTACTACAACTACTCTCCTTCTCTTATTATTTTATATCCTAATCTCGGAATAATCTATATACAAAAAAGATAATAAAAAATATCAGTCTCTTTTTCCACGAAGAGATGATTTTATATTTATAAACAGACAGGTCTCCTGGCTCAGGGGTCAATCTAATTGCTGTGCCTTCCCGTCTATTACTAAAAAAGTATTTAACAGTGGCTTAGTACAGCTTTCGTCGCCCATTACAGTAGCGGGACTGCGGTGGATTTTCACCACTCTTCCCTTAACTTGTTTATCTTTAAAATATTTATTTTATCTTAAAAAAATTATAGCTTAAAAAAAGAAAAAATACAATTTAAGTATTTAGAAAGGAAAAATTATTTTCGCTGCATCATAGATAAACTTAGCACTGAAAAATAAGAGAAAAACCCCGCATATTGCAAATAAAACCTGCTGGAGTCTTTTACCAAAAAACTGCCCACCTTTAAAAGATAGGGCAGAAAGAAAGTACAACCATAAAAAATCACATGACCAATGGCCAATCATAAATAGAGTAAAACCAAGCAATCCAAAAGCATAAGAGCGGAAAATAAGAATAGAACCGATAGTTGCCATCCAGATTAAAAAATAAGGATTAGCCAGGGTGAGTATAATTCCAGCCTTAAGGGGAGAACTTGGGCCATTAGTTGAATAAATTTTTGCTTGTTTAATCCCCTTAAGTAAGCCAAGACCCATCTTCAGGAGAAATAAGCCGCCAAGTAAACCTATTGTCGCTTTAACATAAGTAATTTTTAATATATCACCGAAACCATAAAGTATTAATATCATTAAAGGAATTTCTACAATACCGTGTCCCAGGGCAATAATTGCTCCTGCATGAGGAGATTTAGTCCCTTTGCTTACTGTTACAGCAGTAACAGGTCCGGGAGCTATTACTCCGGATAAAGATATTAAAATTGCTTCTATTAAAAAAGCTGATAGCAACAATTCTCACTCCTTAGTAAGTGATATCGTGCAGATACTCAGCTGCAACGACTCGAGCCATTTTGACATATATAGGGTATATGTCTCTGTATAAGTAATTTCCATGAAAATAGGTGTCTGCTTGAGTTCAAATATTTTATAAAAGTGTGAACTCCGAGATTTCTTTTAAGTGTATCTTATCTTTTAGTAATAGTACCGGAAAATTCAAAGGCATTTTGTTTCATCTTGATCCACTTTTTTTCTACAATACCAATTAAATTTCCACAGGAACATTTAATTTCCGCTCCCTTATGTATGCTATAGTCTTCCTTTATCCGATGTTCCCAGCAATGCCAGATTCGCCCTTTACCAATTTTTTCATATTTAAAAATCTTACGCTTGCATAGGGCACATTTAATAATAACCATTGACTTTAAACCTCTAATTTTTTCAACTCTACAGCTTTTTTGCCATTTTAATATCTAAAACCGGGCTATTCTCATAAGCATCAAGTCCTTTTACATAGATGCTTAAGTTACAAATTCTGATTAATTCCACATTGCTTATCGCAATCCGTGAAGACCGATAGGGACTACGAGAAGCAAATACTCCCACTTCCTTGCCATTGTTCTCTCTTCCTCTTTTGAAAACTGTATTTATTGAATTAACCTTGTGCAAATAATAAACAACGGTAACCCACTTTTCTTCTTCTAATTTATACATAAATCTCTGCTGATAGGGAAAAAGATCTATCCTGGAAATACCATCAGTATTGATTTTGTTAACCTTTCCAATAGGATAAATCATGACAGGTTTTACCTTACCAAAAAGGCATTCATAGCAAACCGGCCGAGCATCAACAAAAAATGAATGACTATCTTTTATTTCTCTTTTACATTCCGAACAATATATTTTTTTATTCACTAAATTTTCTTCTCCCGTCTAAAATTTAATCTCGAATTTAACAAAATCTGACCAAAGAAAACGATTTTGATGATTGAGAAGTTAATTTGACAAACGACATGGGAAATTTCTCCTATAATTGTTAATACGTTATAAGTTTTAAAAATCCTTCTTTTTCAAAAATAAAATTTATATAAAAGAAGGGATAAGTCTTTACTTAAATTATTCATTAGTCCTAAAAAACAAACTGCTTGATACTTATTTTTAAATAACCAATAAGTATTTTAGCAGAAAAAATAAACCACTACATCCGGTTACTCACCAGAAGATGATGAATTTTTTTAGAAAAAGAGCATTCTTTGCTTATTTTTGATATAATAAAGCATTATCATTGATAAGAAAGGTATTGAGATGGATGCTATTTTTCAGTGGGGATTAAACTTCATAATCATGATTCAACGGATTGACTCACCATTGTTGGATTCTTTTTTTCGAGCTATTACCTCACTTGGAGATGAATTATTTTATTTGCTTTTATTTTCCTTCCTTCTTTGGTGTGTTGACTTTTATTTGGGGATACGGGTAGGAATTATCTTTTTATTATCCGTTTACCTTAATAACGGATTAAAAGAGATATTTCAGCAGCCCCGCCCTTTTGATATTTTGCCAGGAATTCAAAAGATTTATGCCTCTGGATATGGTTTTCCCAGCGGCCATGCCCAGTCATCCCTGGTTGTCTGGGGAAGTATAACTTATTGGAAAAAGCAAATCTGGATTCGTAACCTTTCTCTTTTACTGATTCTTTTAATTGGTCTTTCCCGAATCTATCTGGGTGTCCATTTCCCCACTGATATCCTGGGAGGATGGTTAATCGGGGGACTCATTCTCAGTTTAAGTTTTTTTATTTTTTTAAAAGTCAAATTCGATTTTATTCAAAAGAATATGCTATTTAAAATAATCTGCATTACACTATTTCCGGTAATCTTACTACACTTTCAATCATCATCGGATATTATCAGTTCGGCAGCTGCTTTAACCGGTATTGGCTATGGTCTGCTATTTTTCTCTTCTTCTATTGGTGGAATTTGGCCGGGGAACTGGCTGCAACGGCTTTTCAGTTTTTTAGTTGGGATGATCGGGGTAGGAATATTATATCTTGGATTGAAATTAATACTTCCTTCAGAGGGCCAATCTTTCTATCAATTATTCCGATTTTTCCGCTATCTGTTATTGGGTATATGGATCAGTTTTGGGGCACCCTGGTTATTTATCCGGATGG
>CAZXYB010000097.1:0-4833 GCA_964644855.1 uncultured Atribacterota bacterium
CCGAATAAAGTTTTCTCTTTTTTTAATCTTCTTATCTCATCTCTCAATAGAGTCGCTCTTTCAAAATCTAAATTTTTTGCTGCTTGCCTCATCTCTTTCTCTAAAGATTTTATTAATAACCATAAATTGCTCTTACTTAAGTATTTTTCATGTTCTTCATTAACGGTAGAAAAATCTTCGAAATTACTTACGTTATTGACAATAGAAAATTCTTCTACCGGTTTAGTTATGGTTTTGGGAGTTATATGGTGTTTGCAATTATATTCTAATTGTATTTTCCTTCTTCGATTAGTTTCTCTTACTGCCCTCCTTATCGACCCGGTAATATTTTCGCAATATAAAATGACTGTGCCATTTATGTTTCTTGCTGCTCTCCCCATAGTCTGAATTAAAGAAGTTTCTGACCTTAAAAAACCTTCTTTATCTGCATCTAAAATGGCCACTAAAGATACTTCCGGGAGGTCTAATCCTTCTCTTAAAAGATTAACTCCTACTAACACATTAAATTTACCTAATCTTAAATCTTTTAAAATATTAATCCTTTCCAAAGTCTTAATCTCTGAGTGAAGATATTTTGCTTTTATATTAATTTCTTCCAAATACTCAGCTACATCTTCGGCCATTCTTTTAGTAAGGGTAGTCACTAATATTCTCTCTTTTTTCTCCGTCCTTTTTTTAATTTCTTCTATTAGACTATCAATCTGGTTTTTGGCTGGTTTTAAATTTATTTTCGGGTCAATTAATCCGGTGGGTCTGATAATCTGTTCAACAATTTGCTTACTTTTTTCTAATTCGTATTTAGCTGGAGTTGCTGAAACAAAGATGACTTTCTCCATATAATTTTCTATTTCTTTAAAATACAATGGTCTATTATCGTAGGCAGAAGGCAAACGAAAACCGTATCCTACCAAACTGTTCTTTCGAGACTTATCACCTGCAAACATACCCCTTAATTGAGGAATAGTAACGTGTGATTCGTCAATAAACATCATAAAATCAGAAGGAAAATAATCTAACAAAGTTGCCGGTGGTTCTCCTGTTTTTCTTCCGCTAATATGACGAGAATAGTTCTCAATTCCACTGCAATATCCCACTTCTTTTAACATTTCTAAATCATACTTAGTTCTTTGTTCTAATCTTTGAGCTTCTAAGAGCTTTCCCTCTTTTTTAAAATAATTTAATCTTCCGTTTAATTCTTCTTTAATGGACAAAATTGCTCTTTCTAATTTATCCTTAGGGGTAACAAAGTGTTTTGCAGGATAAACTACCAATTTATCCCTTCTCTTTATAACTTTTCCAGTTAGAGGGTCTACCTCGAAAATTGCTTCTATCTCCTCACCCCATAACTCTATACGAAAAGCATATTCTAAGTAGGAAGGGAATATTTCAATTACATCTCCTCTAACCCTAAAACATCCACGGTGAAAATCAATATCATTTCTCTCATAGTGTATATTTATAAGCCTTTCTAAAATATTATCTCTTTTAATAATATCCTTTTTACTAATTTTTAACACTAGATCTTGATAATCTTTGGGTGACCCCAACCCGTATATAGCAGATACGCTGGCAACAATGATAACATCTTTTCTTTCCAGGAGAGAGCTGGTAGCGGAAAGCCTCAATCGGTCAATCTCTTCATTTATAGAAGAATCCTTTTCAATGTAAGTATCTGTACGGGCAATATATGCCTCCGGTTGATAATAATCATAATAGCTTACAAAATATTCTACTGCATTATCAGGAAAAAATCTTCTAAACTCACTACACAATTGAGCAGCCAGGGTTTTATTGTGTGAAACAACTAGAGTGGGCAATTGAACTTTTTGAATTACATTTGCCATAGTAAAAGTTTTCCCTGAACCAGTTACTCCCAGTAAAGTTTGATATTTATAACCTTTCCGTATACCTTCTATCAATTTTTTTATAGCATGGGGTTGGTCGCCCTGAGGAGGATAATCGGATACCAATCTAAATTTTTGAACCATTTACAGCACCTTTTAAAAAATTACAACTATAACTAAAATTAAAAACTCACTTTTTTCTCTAAACAATTATAACACTTAATATATCGTATATAGTATATAGTATATGGTATAGTTATTAAATTAACCAATTTACCCATTTACCAATTGCCCAATTAAAGATGCAAGTTACAAGGGATTCGATTCATCGAACCCGCCAAATGAAATTAGCCAGATAACTCGGGTCGGATAAATCCGACCTCTACAACAGATTTGTGGAAATAACATAAAATACAATAAACTGTAAAAAATAGACCATTAATCGAAAACTTACACCCAGTATTAACGACTAAATCAATTGGTGAATCGGTAAATTGGAGAATTGGTGAATTGGTAGTTTTGAGTTTTTAATTATGGTTTTTAGTTTTTCGCTTTGCGCTTTTATTTTAATAATCTATTCTATTCGCTAAATGCTGTACGCTAGGCCATTCACTAACGACAAATTTGGTTGATTAATCATTCTAATCTACAAATAAATCTACAATTTTTGAATTGTTAACATCTACCAGGCCTTTATTAGTTATTTTAAGGTGGGGGGCCACTTCCAAAGATAGGAAAGCGATACTCATAAAAGGATTGTCTACCGTAACTCCTAGATTTTTGGCAGTTTTATAGATGGAATCTAAATTTTCCTTTACCTCTAACAAAGATCTGTCTGACATCAAGCCAGCAATAGGTAAAGGTAAGGAATCTACTATTTTTTCATCCACAGATATTGCCAATCCACCTCCCATCTTAGCGATAGCTGCTCCGACATTCAACATATCTTTATCATTAGTACCTACGATTATAATATTATGGGAATCATGGGCTACAGATGAGCCTAAAGCACCTTTTTTTAAACCAATCCCCTTAACTAAACCTACGCTTACTTTTTCTGAAGCATGATGTCTTTCTATTACAGCAATTTTTAAAATGTCACGCTCAGTATCGGAAACTACAAAGCCATTTTCGATTTTAGGAACCTCTATATTTTCTTCGGTAATAATTTGACCTGGAGTAATTTTTATCACTCTACATTTATTACCTTTTACTGGAATCTTAAAGTCTTCGGGATAAAGCCACTTAATATTAATTGATCCTCTAATAGATACCTCCAATGGTTTGGGACTTAGCTCTAACAACTCTCCGCTTTCAGCCACTAATTTACCATTATTAAAAACTTTAAGGATATTAAAATCTCGAAGATTATCAAAAACAACCAAATCAGCTATATAGCCGGGAGCAATTGCACCCAAGTTTCTTAATCTAAAATATTCCGCAGTATTTAAGGTCGCCATCCTAATAGCAGTAACCGGGTCTATCCCTTTTTTTATAGCAGTTTTTATAATATAATTAATATGCCCTTCTTCAATTAAATCTTTGGGGTGACGATCATCACAACAAAAGAAACATCTCCGGGAATTATCAGGATTTATAAGCGGTAAAAGATCGATTAAATTTCGGGTAACTGACCCTTCCCTCAACATAATATACATACCTAATCTCAATTTTTCTTTAGCCTCTTCTACTGTAGTACATTCATGGTCAGATCTTATTTGAGCAGAAATATAGGCACAAAGATCTTTACCGGATAAATTAGGAGCATGCCCGTCAATACATTTTTTTGAAGATACTACTATTTTATCCAAAACCTCAGGAGTTTGCTTTAAAACTCCTGGAAAATTCATCATCTCTCCCAACCCTAAAACCCATTTTTCGTCTAAAAGAGGAAATAAATCATTTACGCTAAGGTTTGCTCCGGAAGTTCCTAAAGGTGAAGCAGGAACACAAGAGGGAAGCATCATAAAAATATTTAAGGGGTTAAATTTGCTGGATTCCAACATATATCTGATTCCTTCTAAACCCAATACATTGGCAATTTCGTGAGGATCAATAATCACCGAAGTTGTCCCCATTGGTACTACAGTCCTGGCAAATTCTGAAATTTTTACCATAGAACTTTCTAAGTGAATATGGCCATCCATAAATCCGGGAGATAGATAACAATCAGAAATATCTATTTCCTTATCAGCGTCATATCCTTCCCCTAATCCCACAATCGTATTCTTATAAATTGCAACATCGGAAGTATATATTTCTCCGGAAAAAACATTTATTATCTTCCCATTTTTTAATAACAGATCTGCTTTTTCCTCTCCTCGAGCAACTTTAATAATTTTAGCAAGACTCATAATTACCACCCCTTTTTTTAGCGTATAGCAATCTCGTATCTCGTATCTCGTATCTAGTATCTAGTATCTCGCCAGAAAAACAAGATATATTAATTAAGTTTTTTAATTAAGTTTGTAATCATACGCGATTCGTGATTAATTTTTTCTAATATAATTTTTTTATTATCCTCATTTATATATTTCAACTCTTTAGCTATTTCAATCTGAGTTTCTAATTCAGCACAGGAGCCTAAAGCAATGTACAAAAATTGTTTATACTCTTTATTGTGAAATCTATTAAAACCTTCAGCAACATTTGAGGGAATAGATAGACTTGCTCTTTGCATTTGATTTGTTAAACTGTAAAGTTCTAATTTAGGGAATTTCTTTACTATTAGATATATATCTTTAACTATTTCAATGCCTTTCTTCCATATATCTAAATCTCTAAAATTTTTAATTTTCTTGCCCATCTGTTTCCTTTACGAGATACGATTCACGAGATACGAGATACGAATTTATTCTCTACGCTCTACGCTGTACGCTAGTTCTGCGATACTAGACTCTGCCAGATTTTTTCTACTTGTTCTCTTGTTTTGCTCAACGAATTACTATTATCTATCACGTAGTCAGCCATTTTAGCTTTTTCTTCCATA
>CAZXYB010000098.1:0-2424 GCA_964644855.1 uncultured Atribacterota bacterium
ACCAGGGATACTAAATTTTTAATAGATTGTGGAATGTTTCAAGGGGGCAAGTCAATTAACAGGATGAATTATGAACCTTTCAGCTTTAATCCTGAAGAGATAGATTTTATGGTTCTATCCCATGCCCATATAGACCACAGCGGGAGAATACCTAAACTGATAAAAGAAGGTTTTAAAGGGAACATATACACTACCAAGGCAACAGCTGATCTATGTTCTATTATGCTTCCTGATAGCGGGCACATTCAGGAGATGGAAAATAAGTGGGACAATCGGAAGAGAAGAAGGTCAGGAAGAAAGTTAAGAGAACCTCTTTATACCGTAAAAGAAGCAGAGGAGAGCTTAAAATATTTTAAATCGGTTTTATATGACCAGAAAATAAAATTAAACGAAAAAGTCACTTTAAGATTTAGAGATGCAGGACATATATTGGGTTCCTCCATAATTGAGCTATGGATAAAAGAGGACAGCAAAAAAACAAAATTAGTATTTTCGGGAGATTTAGGAAGGCGGGATAGGCCAATTTTAAGAGACCCTTCTCTCATCGATGAAGCAGATTTTCTGATTGTAGAATCGACTTATGGGAATAAAATGCATCACCCTTCAGAAGATGATGCTAAAGAACTAATTTCTATTATAAATACTACCGTAAAAAGAGGTGGAAATGTAGTAATTCCTTCTTTTGCCATAGAAAGAGCCCAGGATATAATTTATGAGTTAAATAAATATTATACTAAATACGTTAAAACTGAAGACCAGGATTTTTTAAGTGTCCCGGTTTATGTAGATAGTCCGCTAACTGTATCGGCGACAGAGATATTTTTAAGAAATCCAGACTGTTTTGATGAAGATACCTTAAAACTTATAAATATAGGGAATAACCCTTTGGATTTTCGTAATTTAAAGTTTACGCGTACCGCAGAAGAATCTAAGCAGATTAATTTTTCTAAAGAAAGTAAAGTAATAATTTCAGCCAGCGGAATGTGTACTGCCGGGAGAATAAAACATCATCTAAAACATAATCTATGGAGAAGAGAATCCAGCATTGTATTTGTCGGCTATCAAGCCAATGGTACTTTAGGCAGAAGGATAAAAGAAGGTGAGAAAGTAGTTAAAATATTTGGGGAAGAGATTCGGGTAAATGCTGAAATATATTCTTTAGAGGGTTTTTCGGGACATGCCGATAAAGAAGGAATAATACGGTGGATAAAAAGTTTTAAAAATAGACCCAGAAAAATATTTGTGGTTCATGGAGAAGAGGAAGCAACCAAAGAAATTTCCAGAAAAATTGAAGAGGAATTAAAAATTAAGACTCATATCCCAGAATTAGGAGAGACTTTATCTATTGAAGGAGAAAGTGTTTTGCCTGGTAGAAGATTAGAGATAGATAGAAGAAGTAAAGAGCTTCGAGAAGTAGAGGAGAGTGTTGAAAAATTAAAATCAATATTTTTACCAACGTTCCAGAGATTAGGATACAGGACTAATGATGGCGCTAATAGTGAAGAATTAAACAATATCAAAAATAAATTAATTGAGATACAAAAAAATATATTAGATTTAAATATGCTAATTACTGAGAAGAAGAAAGAAGAAAATAACAAAAATAAGAGCTAAAGCCGAAATCAAAAGCGGGCACCAAGCTTAAACTTGGGACCCGCTTTTATCTCTAAAGTTAAGGGAGTGAACTAATATTAATTTTTATCACCCACTTAACCGGGTTGAGTTAAAGCTAAAGAATAGCATCAAGTTTTTGTTGTATTATTGGCTTTGGTGTGACGCCTACGATACGATCGACCTCTTGGCCATCTTTAAAAAATAACAGGGTAGGTATCCCCTGGATGCCGTAGCGAGCTGCAATATTTTGGTTTTCATCGGTATTTAACTTACAAACCTTCAATTTTCCCTGGTTATCATTACCTAATTCTTCGACAATTGGGGATATCATTCGGCAAGGCATACACCAGGGTGCCCAAAGGTCTACCAATACAGGGATGGAAGATTCTAAAACCTCCTGTTGGAAGTTATTTCCGTTTAACTCTACTTCTAATGATTGGTTATTTTCCATCGATTTTTCCTCCTTTCTTATTTGAATTTAGGTTATTGTTATTATTGTTGGTTAAAAACTTTAGCAATTAATTCTAATCCTTCTTTTATTAATTTTACTTCTCTTGCAGAGAGGTTTTTTCTAAGTCTATATTCGCAATTATTTCTTTCCTGCTCGATTTGTTTTTTAATTTTAATTCCCTTAGAGGAAAGAGATAAAACGAACGATCTCCTATCTTCCGGGTTTGTTGTTCTTAATAGGTATTCTTTTCTGACTAAGCCATCTATTATTCTACTTCCTCTGGAAGGAGAGAGACCCATTTTTTCAGATAAAACATTACAGGTTATTCTTTTTGTTGTCTCAATTTCCAGAACTGCCTT
>CAZXYB010000098.1:2524-4832 GCA_964644855.1 uncultured Atribacterota bacterium
AGAAGATCATGAACTCATTATAAATAGTTATTCTCATCAGGGAGAAGGGATAGGTAAAGTTAATAATTTTGCCGTTTTTGTGCCCGGTACAATTCAGGGGGAAAGAGTGAAGGCAAAAATTACCGAAGTGAAAAAGAACTTTGCTCGCGGTCAATTAGAAGAAGTTATTTCATCTTCTCCTTATAGAGTAAAGCCTCTCTGCCCTGTTTATCGCTTCTGCGGAGGCTGTCACTTGCAGCATATAGCTTACAAAAAACAGTTAGAAATGAAAAAGGAAATAGTAGAAAATGCTTTAAATAGGATAGGTAATCAAAGTATTAAAGCTTTGCCCACTATAGGAATGAAAGACCCCTGGCGTTATCGCAATAAAGGTCATTTTCATCTTGCTCGAGAAAACAGGAAAATACAATTAGGATTTTATAAGCCAAAAAGCCATACTCTCGTTCCTGCCTGCCAGTGCCGCTTGTTTAGCACCGTAATTAATCGTCTGGTTAAATACCTGGAAGAGCACTTAACCCGAGGGGAGATTAGCATCTATGATAATGAAACAGACCAGGGGAATTTAAGAGGAATAATATTAAAAGAAAGTAAAAGTACAGGAGAGATAATGGTAATTTTTATTACCAAAGAAGAAAAGTTAAAGATAGATGAAACATTTTTAGATGTTCTTATAAAAGATTTTTCTCAAACAGTTTCTGTTTATCAAAATATCAATAAAAGTTCAAAAATGGTATTATTAGGGAAAGATTTTAAGCTTTTAAAGGGAAAAACAAGCATAGAAGATGCAATTGGCTCTTTTAAATTTAAAATATCACCCTCGTCTTTTTTTCAGGTCAATGTTTCTCAGGCTCAGGCATTATTTGAAAAAATAGTAGAATATGCAAATTTAAGCGGAGAAGAGACAGTTATCGATTCTTATTGCGGAACCGGTGCTATCTCCATCTATCTGGCCGGTAAAGCCAAAAGAGTTTATGGATTAGAATTAGAAAAAGGGGCAGTCAAGGATTCCTGGGAAAACTGTAAGCTTAACAGCCTTTCTAATTTGAAATTTTTTACTGGCAAAGCGGAGAAATGGCTTTACAGATGGATTAAAAATCGAGAAGAAGTTCAAGTTATGGTAATAGATCCACCCCGCAAGGGATGTTCCCGGGAGATGTTAAGGGATATAATAAAAATTAAACCTGAACAAATTTTATACGTTTCCTGTAATTTACCTACCTTGGCCCGAGACATCAACTACCTTACTCAAAATGGCTATAACCTGGGAAAAGTACAACCTGTAGATATGTTTCCCCAAACGAGACACATAGAATGTTTGGCTCATCTAAGAAGGTTTTAAGATGGAAAAAGAGAAAAAAGAAGATAAGTCTAATTTAAAAATTAAAACCAAAAATATAGACCCGGGGGCTTTATTTATCACCAAGAGATTAAACGATTCGGGTCACGAGGCTTTAGTGGTAGGGGGATGTATTCGGAATTTAATAATTGGAGAAAAAGCTCGTGATTGGGATATAACTACCAAGGCTGCACCGGGGGAAATTGTTGAGGTTTTTAGAGATTATAAAGTTATTCCGGTGGGTAAAAAATTTGGGACTCTTACGGTAGTAATAAATCATATTAATTACGAAGTGAGCACTTTTAAAAAAAGTAAATCTGTTCCCACTCCAAATTTATTTGAAGATTTAAGACATAGGGATTTTACCATTAATGCCTTGGCTTGGAGAGAAGGGGAAGGGGTAATCGATCGCTTTAACGGGTTAGAGGATATCAAACAAAAGATAATAAGAGGGGTAGAAAATCCCGAGGAGAGAATAAAAGAAGACCCGTTGAGAATGCTAAGAGCAATTAGGTTAGCCTGTGAACTCGATTTTAAAATAGATAAAGTTACTATCCGAGTGATAGAAAAAAACAGTTCACTGATTGAAAAAGTCAGTCCGGAGAGGATTAGAGATGAATTTACCAAAATACTGCTGAGCAGTTGTCCCCGAAGAGGATCTAAATTATTGTATAGACTGGGGCTGCTAAGATTTATTATGCCCGAACTACAAAAGTGCGCTGGGATTTATAGAGGATATTTTCGAGAGGGTGAAAATTTGTTGGATTATAGTTTAGGTATAACGGCCAGCCTGCCACCAGATTTAAACTTGCGCTTATCGGCAATATTATATAATATAAAGAGCATTTTTCGCTTTGATGAAAAAGAAGAAATTATGGTAAAAATATTAAAACGGATGAAGTTTAAAAATACAGTAGTTAAAAAAGTAACTGTTCTAATTAAGGAAAATTATCGAGCCATTGATTTTTCTAA
>CAZXYB010000099.1:0-4831 GCA_964644855.1 uncultured Atribacterota bacterium
GTCATAATTATAAGCCCTAAAAGGGCAACTATGCTTCCTAATACGGGAGCTAATCTTACTCCCAGGGGATTACTGATATCTTTCCCAAAGATAGAATATAAAAGAGCAAGACTTGCGGTCGAAAGTCCTAAATTGAGTTTCATAAAGAAACCCTGGACCCCAAAATACATAGCCTCTCTTCTCTCTCCGGTTTTTTTATAATCAACATCACAAAGTTCAGAAAGAATCACATTAGGAATAATCATTAGAACTGCTGTGGGAAGACCCATAAGTCCTACAACGACCAATCCCCACAATTTAGGATTAACCGGAACTAAGCCGGTAAGAGATAAAAGAATAGAAAATATTGAGAATAAACCAAGACTTATAATCATAATAGCTTTCTTTCCTCGAATCCTGGTTAAAAATCCCACCAGCGGAAAACAGATAGCCGCAATAATAAAGAGGATAGTAAACATATTACTGGCAAAAGCCTCATCAGCACCCATCAGAGTAATTACAATAGGTATGGCAGATGAGCGGACAATATTAAAAAGAAACCATAGGGATATGTTGGCAAAAAGGTAGATAATAAAAGCCTTATTCCTCACTGTTTTTTTGAAGGAATCCATCAGAGGAACCTGGCTGGGCCTGGCATTGGAGAACCTTTTCTCATCTACCGCAAATACGGCTGCATATAATAATATGGCTCCAATAATAGCCAGACAAATGACCATTTTCCGGTAAGACCCTACATAATCAGTGTTCTGCATAAATAAAGTCAAAAGAAGAGGTCCGCCAATCATCACCACTGCTGAACCAATTAGAGAGAAGTATCCTTGGGTTGTGGTTATGCCAATTCGAGCTTTTTCATTATGACCAAGTTCAGGGATTAGGGCAAGATAGGGAACGACATATACAGTAAAGAAAAAAAAGTAGAAACCAAAAACAATAGCCAGATAGATACCATTAATAAAGGAAGTATAAGGTGTGGGCGGGAAAAATATAAAAACTGTAGATATTGCCAGGGGAAGTCCGCCTATAATAAGGAAAAATTTCCTTCTTCCAAACCTTGAGGTGGAACGGTCAGTCCAGGAGGCTACCAGGGGATCTGCAACAGCATCTATTATCCTTCCAAAAAGCATCACTGCTCCCAACACAGTAATAATTCCTAAAAACCTCTCATTCGAAACAAAAGGAATCATACCTTCTGCTACCCTCTCTTTGGGAGGAAGTAGAAAGGCTATAGCAAAAGTCAACCAGATCGAATCTAATAATACCCATCCTGCCGTGGATAGGTTGTAGAGAAAAAGTCTCTTACCTTTAAATTCTTCCATCTCTTTCTCCTTTCCTGGGAATTTTATTATTAATTTAAACTATAGGTTCTTTCAATGTATTTTTCTTCAAACTCGGCATTCTTATCTTCCTGATACTCCGCTTTTTCTCTTGCTTCATATAATTTCTTTAGGTTTATATTGGCTGTTACCAGGTGATTTCCCCCATAAGAGGGGGATAAAGATAAAATTCCGTCTTTTTTTTCAGTCATTGATAGGGGAGCAAATATACCGGCCTTTCCGGTAAAATGCATCCCGGCAATCCATCCATTTAAGGAGGACTTTAAACCGTATAGATATGATTCCTGCACTCTGGGCCAAATTCCTCTCAAGGCCTTCCAGATAGAATATTCTTCTAAGTTAGCGATGGGTAAAATAACCATATCCGCTACCATCTCTCTGGCGATACGGAAAGTCTCAAAGTAAGTGGCATCCATACAAATGGGGCATACTACTTTACCAAAAGGTAAAGAATATGCCTCCATTTTATTGCCTCTTTCTATTCCTATTTTAATCTCAAAATTAGTAAGGTGCATTTTCTTTTGAGTTCCTATTAGATTTCCATCCGGGCCAAAGAGAGAACCGGCATTATAAATTTCTTCTTTCTCCTTTAAAATATAACTTCCGGTGTAGATATATATCCCATATTCCTTTGCTAACAGAGAAATAATTCTTTTAATTCCCGCCTCTATTGGTTTGGCAACTCCTTTAAAAACAGTAGTCAAAAAATGGCTGTTCTCTTTTAAATGTGACTCTTCTTCTCTGTCTTTCTCTCTGTTTTGGGCCTTTATTGCTTTTTTATTTAGAATTTGATTTAAGAAGCTAAACCCGGGAATTAAACCGAATAAATCAAAAAAGTTATATTCGGGGAAGATAATCAGGTGGCTATTGTTTTTTGCGGCTTGGTCTACAAAACCACAAAGCATATCTATATATCTCTCGATGCTGTTTACCGGGTGAATCTGTCTTTGAACACAGGAAACCCGAATATTTTCCGAAGTAATATCTTCTGAAAGTCCTCTTCTTTCTATCCTTAATTGCTGGCAATATTTTTCTATTCTTTCTAAAGATATTTTTTTATTAAACCATTTTTCAATTAAAAATTCCATCTTCACTGCGCCCTATCTTCCTCTAAACATTTTCATCTGCTGATAAAATTCTCGATTCAATTGGGACAGCACATCAAATTTGGAAATTGCTTTTCTTCTCTTCTTATTATCCAACTCAGTAATGATGAAACTTTGCTGTCCACTGCTTCTCTTTAAATATCCATCTTCCTTTTCGGTCATTTCCAAGGGGGCATAGATGACCGATTCTCCCCAAAAACTCTGCTCCCCCAGGAATCCATTAAATCCGCTCTCTACCGCAAAGAATTGATTTTGCTGGACTTCTTGCCACAGTCCACTTACCTGTAAAGCCCGATTTTTTTCTCCGATAAATCCTACCGGGGATAGAACAATATCGGCACCCTTTAAAGCCGCCATCCTGGAAACCTGAGGATAAAAAACATCGGTGGAAATTATTAGCGCCAGTTTCCAATCCTTTATTTCTTTTAACTCAATCTTTACTCCCCGGGAAAATCCCAATTCTCTTTCCCAACGTGCTAAATAAATTTGCCTTTGTTTAAGCTGGACTTCTCCATTTATTATCAAACAAGATTCATGATAAATATTGTTTTTTTCTTTTTGCCAGTAACTTCCCGGACAAATTGCTATCTTATAGTTTTGAGATAATTCTTTAACCTGTTCGATGTATTCCCGGGAATCTGCTTCGTCTATTAAGCTCATTATACTCCTATCCGGGCAGCTCAGTTGTTGAAAAAAACATCCCGTAAATCCGGGGAACACTATGATATCAACCTGTTCTTTCATCGCTTTTTCCAGATATTCTTTTATTTTGCCAATCAGGGTCTTTGGTTTATCTATCCTTTTCCATTCACTTTTTTGCCATTCTACTGAAGCTGCCTTCATTTATTCCTACTCCCCCCCCCTCCTTGATCAAGACAGAATAGAGAGAATAAGCCAGATACCCACAGCCGGAAGCAAATCCGACTCCGGTCTTGGCTTCTCCTGAATCTTTATCAAAGCTCTCCGCCAGAAGACCGTAGTCCATATTTGCATTCCTTAACCATTTCAGTGCCACATTTGATAACAATGGATTTAAGATGCTCCCGCATAATCCCAGCCCGGAAGGGGTATGAGGATGGTGATCACAGGCCAGTTCATTTATCCTGGCATTTTCAAAGTAATAAGGGTAGCAAGAAGAATAATAATAATCTATGGTGTTTTTAAATATCGGGTCATCTTTATCTACAAATCTATAAAAACAGAGAGTCCCTAAACTCCCGGGAGGGTCATTATATAATCTGAAATTTCCCTTCCCGTCAGTAGACCATAAAAATATTTTCTTTCCTTCTATTTCCTTAACCAAATATTTATGGATCCCTTTATGAATGTTTTCTATTCTCTGATTTATCAGTTGGGCCTTTTTTATCTTACCTTTTTTTAATAAAATATTTCTTAAATTTTGCAACCCTCGCCAGAGAATAACATTATTAATAGTAACCAGAGGGTATTCTGCAGGATCATCAGAAGGAAGCAAGAAAGTTTTATAGAGTCCGGTTTGGGGATCGTACTCTCTTTCTATCCGCTCAAACACTTCTTCCAGAGCCCTTATCAACCTTTCATCGAAAAAATGGTCTTCCAGGTTATCTAAAAGAATAAAATAACTGGCTGCTTCATCCAGCTCAAAACCGGGATATAAAACGGTACCATCAATATAATGGGCATGATCTCCCGGATTTTTACTGTGCAAAAGAATCATTTCTCTTGCCAGACGTTGAAATAATTGAGGATAAACCAATTTTATTGCAGGAAGAGACCATAAAAAACAATCTCTTTCCCAAAATGCTCCGGAAACATAATAACGGGGACTTCTTGAAGTTAATGCCAGATATTTATCACTCTCCATATCTTTGGCTATAGAGTAAAAATAATTAAAAAATAGATTTTCATTTAATCTGGTTTCTAATGCAGGGTCTTTAGGGTAGGGTATGGTTTTTTTCTTTAGCCAATCCAGAAATTCATGGTAGATTCCGCTATATCCTTTTCTTCTTAAGTGAATAAGAGTAGCAGAAGCGCCATCCGAGTCATAATTTATAGCTATATAAAAACAATTTTTATTATGGCAGGATATTTTTAAATTTAAGGTTTCCTTTTCTTTAAAATCATCAGCTTCAAAATCTTTATCTCCGCCAAAGGCTAAGGCCAGTGAAACTCCTGAAGAAAAAATATTAACTACCGGATTGCCCAGCCATTTATCTCTTTCTATTATTTTTTTAGTATCTATCTGGTGAGAATCAAATCGCAATAAACATACATCTCTTAAATCAAAAAATAAAGAAACACCAATTTCTTCTGAACTTTCAAAGCTATAGATTAAGCCCTTTTCCTTAAGATCGGTAAATATTCTTCCGATTACCCTTATGCCGCCTTTTAAAAAAAAGTCTAAACGGGGTA
>CAZXYB010000100.1:0-3202 GCA_964644855.1 uncultured Atribacterota bacterium
CGCTATCCCTTTTACAGATAGCGTCGCATTTCTTCTCCTGTTACTCTGCCATAAAGCTCTATGTAGGGTTTTACCGGATTAGATAAAATCTTGGGGAAAAGAACTTCTTCTATCTGGAAAAAACCGACCGACTCAGTCATATCTACAATTATTCTAATCGGCTTCTCTTCCCCTTTTATTATCTCTACATTTTGAATGGAATGAGCAGAATACTTGTGGATATCTCCTACTTGTGGGGTACGGGATAAGAGAAAAATAATCCGTGCCCTACCTTTTTCCATATCACACCCATCTCCTATCGATACCAATCCAGCTTCTAAGGAATAGATAGTCTGTGTAGCCATATGTCCCGAAATACATTCAATAATTAGAGAACGAATAATGGTTTTCTTTTCAATGTCCTTATCGTAAATTTTAGTTAAAATTCTTTCAATAATCGGCATAGCCAGAACAACCCCTAAAAATTCGTGATTATCTCGACCTATAGACATACCAATATCATGCAATAAAGATGATATCAATACTGCTATCTTGCTATCTTCTTCTGTACCAATCTTTTCTTCTTCAAGGTTAAATTTAATTCCGGCTTTACTCAAAATGTCAAACATAACTAAAGCATTTTGTGCGGTTTTTCTCATATGTACCGGGCCATGGTCATTATAACCTAACCTTTTTATGGAAACTACATTAGCATAATTTTGTAAGGCTTGCGTCTCCTTATCATTAAAAACAAAAGAAGCAGCCAGAGCCGGTTTCCCGCTTAACATTGCCAATATTTCATTTTCTATCTCTATCTCTTTGGGTGATTTTCTCATTTTCTCATCTCCATATTTATATATAATGTAATCTGTGTAATCCTATTAAAATGTTTCCTAACTATACTCTAACTATTACCAGAACGAGAGCGCTCAAAGAAATGATTATTAAAGGCGGGGTTAACATTTTATATATTTTTGCCATATCTGCTTTAAAATAATTTTTGGTTACCACTAAACACAAATGCATGGGGGAAATCATTACTCCCGCAAAACTACCGGCAAAGGCCAACATAGCGTAATATAAATTTGGTTCTCCCTGAACAATTATCGGTAGAAGAACCGGTAATCCAATTCCCAGCGCTGCAGTACCTACCCCAGTCATTGTAGCTATGAAAAAGGGAATGCTAAATAAAACAATAAAGGGATGAATTCCTAATTTAGCAAATACTTCCGGGATTATCTCTATTCCTCCCGAAACCTGGAGTATTCTTTTAAAAATCATGATACTGGCGATTAAAATAACCACACTTAAGTCTATATCATTTTTAACAATTTCCTTTAGTATTTTTAGGCTTAATTTTTTTATATTTATGAAAATTAAAGACAGAATCACTATTAACAAAGATAATAATAAATCTGTTTTTGTCCCCAGAACCAAAACTATAATAAGCAGAATAGGCCAGACTCCAAAAAATAATTTTTTTAAATTAAATAAAATATCTTTTTTGTTAATAGGGGTAGTATCTTTTCTTAAATTTTTATATTCCCAAATAAAGCCTACTATTACAGTTATAATAGTCAGGGGAAACTGAACCACGATAACTTCTTGAATCTCTACTTTCAATAAGCCGGCAAATAATATGATGCCCGGAAATAGAGGCCAGACAAATTCCCAAATATGACGAAACCAATAGTTTACAAAAAGTTCCTCTTCGGGGGTGAGTCCTACCCGGCCTCCTACATCTTTAACCATAGGAGCAGAAAATATCGCCCCGGCAGGCATAGGAATTAAGCCTAACAAAGCCGGGATAAAAGCCAGTACAAGCCTATAATCTTTAACCAGTCCCTGAAGAGAATCGACTAAATCTTTTAAGCTCTCTACTTTTCTTAAAACGCCGCTTAAGATATAAACCAGTACAATTATTCCAATTAACTTTAAAGTGGCTGGATCAACTAATGCTAATACAAAATTCTTTCCTATTTGAACCGGGCTTAAACCAAACAACACTCCTATTAATAGGGAAGCTAAAAGCATAATATATTCCAGTTTCCATTTTATTCTTATTAAAAAAATAATTACTGCGATTACTGCTAATAATTTTATAATTTCTGTCACTTTAATTTCACCAATTTACTCTTTCTGTAATTTATTTTTTTATTTCTTTTTGTATTTCTTCTTTTTCTTTTCTTTCTTTTTTTGGCTTCTTTGTTTCTTCTTTAAATTTAACCCCCTGAACATTAATATTAACTCTAAGAACTCTTAAACCGGTCATGGAACAGACAGCCTTTTTTACTCTACGCTGTACCTCTTCGGCCACTTTAAAAATTCCTACTTCGTAGTTAGTAATAATGGGAATAGTAATTGCGGCTTCTTCAGGTTTCATCCATACTTCTACACCTTTAGCTAGGTCCTTCCTGGACAATACATTAGTTGCTTTGCTTCTATACCCACTAGTGATACCGACTACTCCCTTAGTTTTTATAGTTTCAAAGGCAGCAATTATAGCTACTACTTCTTTGGAAACAGTTACATTTCCCAATTCTTGTTCTTGGGGGCTAACTTTAATGATCTCTTCATTCGACATTCTTATCCACCGTCCTTATTAATTTCTCAATATTTACCTTTAAAATGTAAAAAATTAAACTATTTTTTGTCTTCATAAAATATTTTATCTATATTTATTTTAATTTCTTTTGTTTCAATCCCGCTTGTTTCTAAAATATATTCTTTTACCTTTCGTTGAATTTTCTCCGAAAGTTCAGGGATGTTTACATCCTGCTTTACAGAAAGATGAAGAACTATGTTTATCCCTCCGGACTTTAAAATATTAACCTCTGGCCTGGTTTCCGTAATTTCTCCCATCCCTTTAAGCACTTTTAAAGCTAAACGCTTTATAGACCCGGTAGAAATTTTAATTTCCCCAAAGGAAGTCTTTTGAACTACAGATAAATTTTCCTTATTAATTTGAACTTTTTGCCAGACTAAATAAATGACCAGAAAAATTAATAAAGCCCCTATTAAACCTAAGATAATTTGGTTGAAGAAATTAGAGTAAATCCAATAATTTGTTTTAAAGAAAAAACTTTCTAAGGAAAATAATCTTAAAGAAAGAGCCAAAAAAATCCCAGAGATAAATATTACAACCACTAAAAACAGAAGAAAAATTAAATTATTAAAACTTTCTTTACTCATTTTAAACCATCCTTTCTTTTTTTCTACCCAT
>CAZXYB010000100.1:3302-4737 GCA_964644855.1 uncultured Atribacterota bacterium
TAGGTCGGCGATTTTCCGTAAATCTTCTTTGTTATAAAAATCTATACTTATCTTACCTTTTTTACCGTCATACAGTATGCTTACTTTAGTCCCTAAAACATCTCTTAATTTCCCCTCTACCTCAGGGAATCGTTCGATAGTAATATTTTTAACTTTAAATTGTTTTTTCTGCGCTTTTTCAATGTTTTTAATCAGGTACTCGGTATCTCTTACTGATAAATCATTAGCAATTATTCTATCACACACTGCTCTTTGTACTTCTTCATCTTCTATACTTAACAATAATTTAGCATGACCGAAAGATATTTTCCCTTCAGAAATATTTTTTTGTATCTCGCGATTCAATTTTAACAACCTGATAGTATTGGTGACCAAAGTCCTGCTCTTTCCGGTTACTTCCGCTAATTCTTGCTGGGTAAGATTAAACTCATCTATCAATCTTTTAAAGGCATTGGCCTGTTCAACTGGATTAAGATCTTCTCTTTGAATATTTTCTACCAGGGCAATTTCTAAACTTTTTTCATTGTTAATACTTTTAATAATTGCCGGTATCTTTTTTAACCCAATCTCTTTGGCTGCCTTCAGCCTCCGCTCTCCAGCAATAATCTCATACCCATTAGCCATTTTCCTTGCTACAATCGGTTGAATTATTCCATGTTTTTTAATTGATTCTTTCAGTTCTTCCATTTTCTCTTTATTAAAATTTTTTCGGGGCTGAAAAAGGTTGGGGGTCAAACTTTCTATATCCATCTCAATAACAAATTGTTTTTCTTTTTGTTCAACCTTGGGGATAAGGGCTTCTAGCCCTTTTCCTAATCCTCTTTTACTCATTTGATATCACCTCTTGGGCTAATTTTTTATAAGCTCTTGCTCCTTTGGATTTTGCGTCATACAAAACAACGGGCTTGCCATAACTGGGGGCTTCGCTCACTCTAACATTTCGCGGGACGATTGCTTTAAATATCTTTCCCTTAAAATATCTTTTAACTTCTTCAACAACATCACGGGAAAGATTTGTGCGGTTATCATACATAGTCAGTAAAATCCCTTCGATTTCTAAGAATGAATTTAGATTTTCTCTGACCAAATTAATAGTATTTAATAATTGCCCAATACCTTCCAAAGCATAATATTCACACTGTATAGGAATTATAACCGCATCGGCAGCAGTGAGAGAATTTAAAGTTAAAAGGCCCAAAGAAGGCGGGCAATCAATAATTATATAATCATAATTATCTTTAATTAGTTTTATCGCGTGTTTTAATTTGTTTTCCCGAGAGATATAATTTACCAATTCTATCTCTGCCCCGGCTAATTGAATGGTAGAAGGCAGAATATCTAAATTCTTCATCTGGGTCGGTATAATAATTTCTTTTACGGGGGCTTGATTAATCAAAACATCATAAATACATCTTTTTACTTTTGATTTATCCAG
>CAZXYB010000101.1:0-4699 GCA_964644855.1 uncultured Atribacterota bacterium
TGATGAGTTATATCAGCCAGAAATGAATCATAGGCGATATAACAGCTCTGAGAAAAAATGTATAATATGGCAAATAGAATAATAGCCGGCCATAAGGGAGAACTTAAGCTCCATAAAATCGTAAATATTCCCAAACCTGACGAACTATACAATAACACTTTTTTACTGCCCCATTTATCAATGATTTTTCCTCCCCAAAGACTATATATAACTGCTGCTAATCCTCCTAAGGCAAAAAGCAAATTGATTTTGGATTTATCTAAATTCATTACTTCATTGGCATATAAGGATATAAAAGGTCCCTGAGTAGCAAGATTTAACAAAAGAAAGAGGGAAGAAAGAGCTAAAATGATACGCAGTATCTTCCTGTTAAATAATTTTTTAAAAGAATCAACTTTATTAATTTTCTTACGATAGTGATGAGTCTCTTTTAACCAAAACATTCTGGCTAGGGCACATAGGAAAGTAATAAAAGAACTAAGGTAAAATAAATATTTCATCTCTACCCGGGGAATCAATATCATTCCTATAGCCGGACCTATAGTAATCCCTAAAATGACAAATAGCTCAAATTTACTATAAGCCGTACCTCTTTTATTTTTTGGAACAGATTCAGCAACCATGGAAAAGAAAGAGGGCTCCTGAAGAGCACTTAAACTATTAGCGATGATAAGAAAAAGTATTAAAGTAGCCCAATGAGAAGAATTACCAGCTAAAAAATATAAGAGAGGAAAAGCAAAGCTTGGGAAAACTATTAACAATCTGCGGCCAAAATGATCAGAAAGTATTCCCCCTAAAAATTGCATTAGAGTAGAAGAGAGAGCAAGTAAGGAGTAGGAAAATCCTACTTGGAAATCGTTTGCCCCCAATTCTTGAAGATAGATAGGAAGGATAGGATACCAGCTAAAAAAACCGATAAGAACAAATAAAACCGTTAATGATAATACGGAAACATTTTGTTCGATAAATAAGGATTGACGGATTTTAGTCAAAAAATTCATTAAGAAACTCCTCAAATTAGTTGTTAGTGAATAGTGAATAGTCGTTAGTAAAGAAAATACCAGGAAAAATACAAAAATCTTCAATTAACCAAATAACTATTTTCCTATTACTTATCACTAATTACTTATTACTCATCACTGTATTTTGAGCAACTAACCAGCTAACGAGATACGAGATACGAATTAGGGCTTACAAAAAAAAGAAATTCCCTTACAATTAAGTTAATACTAAATTTTTTATCTAAATTATGGTAAAATATAAACAATTATATCATAATATAAAAGATAAGATAATAAATGAAAAGAAAAATATATTTTAGCATTTTTTTGGAAAAAAAGAAGGAAGAAAGGTCTTGGTGAAGAATATTATAAAAAAGGAGGTAATATGAATGGAATTAAAGACAGTGAAAATGGAATTTCCCGAAGACACAAACATTATTATTGGTCAAACTCATTTTATTAAAACTGCAGAAGATCTTTATGAGGTGATGATTACGACTGTGCCGGGAGTAAAATTTGGTCTGGCTTTTAATGAGGCTTCGGGTCCTTGTCTGGTAAGGGCAGAAGGAAATGATTCAGAACTAAAAGCCCTGGCTATAAAAAATGCGAAAACTATTGGAGCAGGACATGTTTTTGTAATTATCTTAAAAGATGCTTTTCCGATAAATGTATTAAATGCTATAAAAAATTGTCCAGAAATATGTTCTATATTTTGTGCTACTGCCAATAAAGTTGAAGTTATAATAGCTGAAACTGATTTAGGCAGAGGAGTACTGGGAGTTATTGACGGAAACTCACCAAAGGGAGTAGAGACAGACAAAGATATTCAGGAGCGAAAAGAATTTCTGAGGATGATTGGATATAAAAGATAGCGTAGAGCGTATAGCGTATAGCGGATAGTGAAGAAAGAAGAAGAAAGTAATGTCCCAAGGTATAAGTAGGGGCAGACCTTGTGTCTGCCCGAAATAGGTAACGAAATATCTAAAAATATATACAGAATTTTTATCTTTTCTCTTTAGAGAAGAGGGGCAAAAGTAAGATGGAATAAAATTATAAATTATAAAAAAATAAGAGTTTTAATTATAATACTATACGCTAAACGCTGTACGCTATACGCTTTACAAGATACTAACGATTAATTTAATTGGTGAATTGGCTAATTAGTAAATTAAATATGGAGGTAAATTTAATTATGAATAAGAAACTTTACAGGTCGAGAAAGGATTACATGATTGCCGGCGTATGTGGAGGGATAGCAGAATATTTCGATATAGATTCTACTTTAGTTAGGTTATTGACTGTGTTGGTTGTTTTTTTGGGTGGAGCAGGGGTTGTTGCGTATATTATTGCCTGGATTGTAATCCCCAAGAATCCCGATCAGGTTTTTGATGAGACTTTTGAGGAGAGAGAAAATATAAAAGAAAAATTCAAAAATGGTGCAAAGAATGTAATTGAAGAAGTTAAAGAACATTTTGAATCAAAAGAACCTTCTCCTAAGTCAGAGAAAAACAAAAGGGTTTTGGGGGGCATAATTGTAATAGTTATAGGTTTAATCTTTTTATTAAACGGTTTCTTCCCCTGGGTAGGTTGGGGCAGACTATGGCCGCTGATCTTAATTGCTGTAGGTATAACTATTATGATTCGAGCTTTTAAGAAAAGAGATTAACTTGGGGGATTTATGTCATTAGCTTCGCAGATAAAAGAATTAGGGGAAGAGATTGGTTTAGATATCGTTAGGATTACTAATGCCGAAGCTTTTTCAGAAACAGAGAAGCACATTGTAGAAAGTATAGAAAAAGGTTACATCCCTAAAGATGATTATCATCACAAAAAATATTATTTAGAGAAAACTGAACATATAAATCCGAATAAAATTGGTAAGAGATGCAACCCTAAAAATATTTTAAAAAGAGCAAAATCTATAATAAGTGTAGCCCAATATTATTTAATAGAAGATGATGATAATTGTATAAGTAACGAGGAGCCTTGTGGAAAAATTGCCAGATTTGATATTGGTAATTTTTATTATGACCTAAAATTAAAACTAAAAAAAATAGTTGATTTTATAAATCAAGAGACTAATTTTAAATATAAATCTAAGTGTAAATCTAATTATGTGTCTTTGGTAGAAAAACCAATTGCCCAGCGAGCCGGAGTAGGTTATTATGGAAAAAATGGAATAATTATGACTGAAAAATTCGGTTCATGGGTAGTTCTGGGAGAAATTCTTACTGAATTAGAATTAGAAACAGATAACCCTATTCAGCGAGATTGTGGTGATTGCACAATATGTATTGATTCCTGTCCGACTAAGGCTATAGTTGCTCCTTATGTAATCGATAGGACTAAATGTCTTCAGTATATTTCCGAAAGACCGATGAATGTACCTTTGGATTATCGGGATAAATGGGGAGACAGATTGTATGGGTGCACTACTTGCCAGGAGGTTTGTCCTCAAAATCATAAAATAATACCTAAAAAATGTAAACCGGAATATGGCTATATCGGCTCGAATATTCCTTTAATACCATTACTTACAATTACCGAAGAGGAATTTCAGAGTTATTTCGCTTATAATCAGATTGCCATGAGACCAAAAGAAGCAATCAAAAGAAATGCTGTTCTGGCTTTGGGCAATATTGGTGACCCTCGGGCTGTTATTCCCTTGATTAAAGTCTTACAGGAAGACGATAATCCAATGGTAAGAGGACATACTGCCTGGGCTCTGGGTAAAATTGGAGGAGAAAAAGCGAAATTTGCATTAGAAAAGGCTCTAAAGAGTGAAAAAGATAGAGAAGTAAAAGAAGAGATTGCTAATGCCTTAAGAATGATTTAAATAGATTAATTGGGAAAATGGAATATAGAATTAAAAAACAGTTTTGTCATTGCGAGAAACGTAGTGACGAAGCAATCCCAGCTCGAGATTGCTACTCTCCAATAAATTCGTAATGATGAATTATAATTTAAAACTCACAGTTTAAAAGGAAGGATTTAAATAAAAAGATGATTAAAGTAGAAGGATTGACTAAGATATTCTACGATAAAAAAAGAGGTAAGACAGCAGCAGTTAATAATTTAAAGTTTAATTGTAAAAAAGGTCAGATATTCGGGCTCTTAGGTCCTAATGGAGCGGGCAAAACTACTACTTTACGTATTTTAGCTACCATGATGCTCCCTACTAAAGGGAAAATAACAGTAAATGGATGTGATGTGGTTAAGGAAGCAAGCAAGGTAAGGAGGCAGATAGGATTTTTATCCAGCGAAACGGGATTATACGACCGTTTTACTCCCAGAGAAACCATAAGGTTTTTTGGTCAGATTAATGGAATGAAAGATGAAATTATCAAAAAAAGAATGGCTGAAATTTTTTATAATTTAGATATGGAGGATTTTCAGGATGTCAGAGTAAATAAACTTTCTACCGGAATGAAACAGAAACTTTCAATTGCCAGGAGTATTATTCATGACCCATCTGTGTTAATTTTGGATGAACCAACGGTTGGATTAGATATAATTACTGCAAGAACAGTAATTGAATATGTTCAAAGTTTTAGAGCTCAAGGAAAGTGTATCATCTATTCCACCCACATTATGCGGGAAGCTGAAAGGTTGTGTGATGTGATTGCGATTATTCACCAAGGTAATCTAATTGCCCAGGGGACATTGGAAGAATTAAAAAAGAATTCTTCATCTGACGA
>CAZXYB010000102.1:0-3406 GCA_964644855.1 uncultured Atribacterota bacterium
GGAATTAACTGGGAGTATTAAGAATTTCTTTAATTTTAACTAATCGGGTTTTCCACTTAGTCGAGTGCGTTTCTGCCCTTTTTGCCAGGATTGAATATTTTTTATTATTACTGGATGTCATGAACGTTTTTCTTGACAATACAACTTTCGATCAGGAGTAGGTATGAACAGATATTTCACAATCATCCTCAACCCAATTGCGGATCAAGGGAATGCGAAGAAAAAAATTCCTTTAATAAAAGAGTTCTTTTCAAAAAATGCAACAGATTTCGAAATTGTTCTTACAGAAGGAATCGGTCATGCTACTTCCATAGCAGCATCAAGTGCTCAAATTCCTAATCACGTAATCGTAGCCGCCGGCGGGGACGGTACTTCTAATGAGGTAATAAACGGACTTATGATTAATTCCCCTAAACTCGAATCATCATCAATCCATCAAAATCATTTACAGTTTGGTGTCTTACCCATTGGTCGTGGGAATGACTTTGCCTTTGGAGCAGGAGTTCCACACGATCTTACAGAGAGCATGCGCCTTCTTCTTGATGGAACTTTTTATCCAATGGATGTTGGGCTTATTTTTGGAGGTGACTTTCCTAATGGTCGGTACTTCGGAAACGGTGTTGGTATCGGCTTTGATACAATTGTCGGGTTGGAGGCAGCAAAAATGAAGCATTTTCATGGAGCGGCATCATATATCATTGCAGCGATTAAAACGTTGGTAATGTTCCCCAAAGCTCCAACAATCGAAATATCTTACAAGGATAAACAGCAGATACTTACTCCGGCTCTTATTTCTATCATGAATGGGAAACGGATGGGAGGAGCCTTTTTTATGGCTCCTGATGGAGATATGAGTGATGGTCTGCTTAATCTTTCCATAACACATCAGGGGACGAGAATTTCTTTGCTCAAGGCAATGATGCTCTACATGAAAGGGGAACAAAGCAGGCACCGTGGAACATTTACTGACTCTGCTGAAAAATTCTCCCTAAAAGCACTTTCAGGAAGTATGGCAGCTCATGCTGATGGAGAAACTATCTGTGTTGCAGGCACAGCTCTGAGGGTTCAGATAATTCCCTCGGCACTTCAACTAATTACAAGAAGAAAGCTGCCATGACATTAACTGGTAGATTTACAACCTTTATCATCATACTGCTTTTAAAAATATTTTGTAAAGTTGAAGGAGCCCAACTGGAATCTGTACCCCATAAAGGACCTTTGATTCTGGTGATTAACCATATCAATTTTCTCGAAGTCCCGCTCATATACACACTTCTACTTCCCCGTGAGGTATGTGGAATTATAAAAAAGGAAACCTGGAACAGTTGGTTCGTAGGGATGCTGGCAAAAGAATGGGGAGCTATCCCTATTAATAGAGAAACACCGGGTATCTCCACGTTCAAGGAAACGGGAAAAGCTCTGAAAGAGAAAAAAATGCTCTGCATTGCTCCGGAAGGAACAAGAAGTGGCAACGGGGTGCTGGCCAAGGGCCAACAGGGAGTGGTTTTTCTTGCCCTGAAAAATCGTGTTCCAATATTGATTGTTGCACATTACGGAATCGAAAACTTTTGGTACAATATAAAGAGGTTAAAACGAACACATGTCACCTTTGTTGTTGGGAAACCCTTCATGCTTGCGAGTGAGATGAAGACAACGAAGAACGGTTATCAGGAGATGACCGATCAGATCATGGTTCGCATGGCATCCATGTTACCTGAACATTACCGTGGTGTATATGCAGATATGAAGGTTACTTCAGATAAATATATCAGGGTTTAGTGTCAATACTAACAAGAATAAAGATTTTATCCCAACTTTCTATATGTAATTCCCGCGAAAACAGGAACACATTCCTTTATTGTTGCGAGCTTGCTGAAGGCAAGCGTGGCAATCTCTATTTCCAAACTAACATCTAAAACCAATAACTTTTTCTTTTAAAAAAGAAGGATTTTTTAAAACTTTTGTCGTATTAATATTAGGGTGAAGAAAAATTAGAAAAAAGTCGAGCGGGGAGATAAAATGTGGCATTGCAGACTTGACCCCATTTATTTTCTTTATAAATTATTTTACAGAAAAGAAGGATTTCTAGATTATTTATTAGTATATCTAAGTAATAAAGACAGAAAGCAATGTTATTAATTTATTCTTTAAAAACACTAAATAGTATAATATGAGAGGTGGCAATAACTATGCAAGTAAAAAATCTATCTGATTTGGTAAAATATCAAGAAAATGCTGTTGTAAGTAGTGAGGTAATAAAGAAAGACACAGGAATAATCACTGTATTTGCCTTTGATAAAGGCCAAGGACTAAGCGAATATACTGCACCATTTGATGCTTTAGTCAATATAATTGACGGCTAAGCAGAAGTTACAATATCAGGAAAACTTTTTACTGTGAAGAAAGGTAAAATGATAATTATGCCGGCAAATAAACCTCATTCAATGAAAGCAGTGGAGAAGCTTAAGATGCTTTTAGTCATGATTATATAAAGAGGAACAGAGAACAGTTCTATGTTCCTCTTTATATTCCTAAAATATGACAAACGAAACGTCCCCTCGTCTTTTTTTGAGGTTTAAAATTAAAAAATTAGAAGGGGTAATAGAGATGAATCCTGTATTAAAGGTTATTTATGAAAGAAAATCGATAAGGGCATATGAGAATAAAGATATACCTGAAGACATAAAGGATGAAATAATAAAGGCTGCCATGAAAGCTCCTACTGCTGGAAATATGATGCTATATTCAATCATTGAAGTTACTGAACAGTCAACAAAAGATACTTTAGCTAAGACATGTGACAATCAGCCTTTTATAGCCAAGGCTCCTTTGGTATTATTATTCTTGGCAGATTATCAAAGATGGTACGATTATTTTATTAACTCTGAAGTAACTGAGCTATGCAAAAGAATGAATATTGAAATGAGAAGACCACAGGAAGGTGATTTGTTTTTAGCATGTTCCGATGTGATTATTGCTGCTCAAAATGCAGTAATAGCTGCAGAATCCCTTGGTGTGGGTTCATGTTACATAGGCGATATAATGGAAAATTATGAAATTCATAGGGAATTATTTGACTTACCTCAATATGTATTTCCAATTGTACTTCTTTGTTTTGGTTATCCAACAAAGCAGCAAAGAGGAAGGCAGCAAACTCGTAGATTAGATAAGGAGTTTATTGTATTTAAGGATAAATATAGAAGGCTAAACAAAGAGGAATCTAATAACATGCATAAAGATTTAGAAGAGAGAGTATTTAAGGTTAATAATTTTTTACCTGGGGCAAAGAATATAGGTCAGCATTTTTTCTTAAGAAAATTTAATGCTAATTTTTCAGAGGAATTGAATCGTTCCGTACGGGAGATTCTTCAGAATTGGCTGCATATATGAATAGAAGGAAGTATAG
>CAZXYB010000102.1:3506-4668 GCA_964644855.1 uncultured Atribacterota bacterium
CAGGCCACCCCCTAAAGGAAGATAGCTATTTTAATTGGAGTAAATCGGGAAACGGTAAGAAAAGTGTCAAAACAACCGTCCCCTTGGCATCCTTTACGTTAAGTGAAGTATTGCCATGTATCATACGAGGAGACAAGTTATGAAAATTGAACATGTTGCTATCTGGACAGGGGATCTAGAGCGTTTAAAAAGATTCTATACTAAATATTTTAACTGCGTAGCAGGGAATAAATACCGTAATGGGTCAAATAATTTTGAGTCATACTTTTTATCTTTTGATAACAGCGCTCGTCTTGAATTAATGCAAATGCCATCAATACCTAACAATTTAAATGATCCAAAGATACAATATGAAGGAATTATTCACATTGCTATATCAGTTGGTAGTAAAGAAAATGTGGTTGAAATTACTAAAAAGCTACGGTCTGATGAATATACAATTGTAAGCGAGCCGCAAACCACAGGCGATGGCTATTTTGAAAGCTGTGTGCTTGATTCAGATGGAAATCGAGTAGAAATAACAGTTTGAGGGGGCGATACTTCCTCGCACCTTGCAACTTTTTTATAAAAAAGAAGGACTTTTAAAACCTTATGGCGTATAGATATATATAAAACCTTAAATAAATTAAAAATCGTATCCTGTAGGAAGGTAGCAGGAGAGACTTTCTCTGGAAAAAATAGAAGATTATAGGAAGAATAAAATTTCAATAAAAGGAGGTAGCCATGCCTGAATTTGGAAATCCATTTTCTGGTCTTAAGAAAGACCGTAAGCTCACCAATGAAGAGTTAATTCGCGCAATAAGGTTTATGATTGCAGCAGAGTATGAAGCCATTCAGCTTTATATGCAGCTTGCTGAATCAACTGATAATAAATTAGCACAAGATGTGTTGAAGGACATTGCAGATGAAGAGCGTGTTCATGCCGGAGAATTTCTTAGACTTTTAAAAGAACTTGCACCGGATGAAGAAAAATTTTATAGAGAAGGCGCTAAAGAGGTAGAAGAAGAAATTAATAAATAAAGTAAAGGAAATTAAAAATGAAACGTGTATTTAATTGGCAGGTTTTATTGGGTCTGTCACTGATAGCTTTGTCTGCGCTGGTTTATTTTATTCACTATTTAATTTTTAGAGACGCACATCATATTTTCATATATCTTATTGG
>CAZXYB010000103.1:0-1955 GCA_964644855.1 uncultured Atribacterota bacterium
AATTCTCTTTCAACTGAATTTTGGGGAGAAATATCTTTAACCCTAATCACATCAATTAACTTATTTAACTGTTTAGTTATTTGTTCCAAAACCCGTTCATCCCCTTTAACTACAATAGTCATCCTGGAAATATCAGTTTCTTCGGTATGACCAACTGCCAGACTTTCGATATTAAAACCACGACGAGTAAACAAGCTTGCCACTCTCGCTAAGACACCGGGATGATCTTTAACTAAAACCGCTATAGTATGCCTCATAATTTATCAACTCCTATCATTTTAGATATAGGTGAGCCCGGATTTACCATAGGAAATACATTTTCTTCTTTAGGGATAAGACAATCAATTAAAACAAATTTATCCAAAGAAAGGGCTTTTTTTAAAGCAGGATAAAATTCTTGCTTTTTATTCACTCTTATTCCCGTTCCTCCATAGGCTTCAACTAACTTTATAAAATCAGGGTTACCATTTAAAGTAGTTTCCGCATATCTTTTATCAAAAAATAACTCCTGCCATTGTCTTACCATTCCTAAATAACCATTATTCATAATAATCATAATAACAGCTATATTGTTATTAACAGCGGTTGCTATTTCTTGTTGATTCATTTGAAAACTACCGTCTCCTGAAATACAAATCACCTTTTTTTCTGGACAACCCATCTTTGCACCAAGGGCAGCAGGAAAACCATATCCCATTGTCCCTAAACCACCTGAAGAAATAAAAGTTCGAGGTTCGGTATATTGGTAATACAGAGCAGCCCACATTTGGTGTTGCCCCACACTGGTAACAATTATTGTATTATCTTTTGCAATTTTATTAATTGTTTCCATAATATATTGTGGTTTTAGCTCTTCGTTATTATTGTATTTTAACGGATATCTTCCCTTAAAATCTTTTACCGTTTTTAACCATTCTGTTTCTTTTTTCTTATGAACATATTCATTTAATTTTTTTAATACATTCTTAATATCTCCTACGATAGGAATATCTACTAAAATATTTTTCCCTACTTCAGCCGGATCAATATCAATATGGACTATCTTGGCTTTTGGAGCAAATTCATCTAATTTTCCGGTAATTCGATCGTCAAATCTTACTCCTAAAGCAATAATTAAATCCGCTGCACTAATAGCATAATTTGCATAAGCAGTACCGTGCATGCCCAACATTCCCAAAGATAAAGGATGAGTTTCAGGAAAGCAACCTAATCCCATCAAAGTAGTGGTAACCGGAATATTTGTTTTAAAGGCTAAATCTCTCACTTCGGTCGAGGCATTAGACGAGATTACTCCACCTCCGGCATAAATAATCGGCTTTTTTGCATTTTTTATTTCCTGTGCTGCTGCTTTAATTTGTTTAACATTTCCACTAAAAGTTGGTTTATACCCATTCAGATAAATTTTTTTAGGATATTTAAATTCAGTCTTTGCTAATTGGATATCTTTAGGAAAATCTATTAGCACTGGCCCTGGTCTTCCTGTTCTTGCAATATAAAAAGCTTCCCGTACAATCCTAACTAAATCTTTTACATCCCTTGCTACATAATTATTTTTCGTAATTGGCAAGGTAATACCACTAATATCTACTTCTTGAAAAGCATCGGTCCCAATTAAACTTGTGGGTACCTGGCCGGTAAACGCTACCAAAGGAATAGAATCAAGGTGCGCATTAGCCAAACCGGTTACCAAATTAGTAGCTCCCGGTCCGGAAGTGGCCATACAAACACCCACTTTACCAGTAGCACGAGCATACCCTTCAGCGGCATGAGCTGCTCCCTGTTCATGCCTGGTAAGTATGTGTTTTATAGAAGTTTCACTATAAAGTACATCATATAGAGGCATTATTGCCCCGCCTGGGATGCCGAATATTACTTTTACCCCTTCCCTTTTTAGACACTCTACTAATATTTGCGATCCAGTTAATCTCATATAACTCATCTCCTTCCTATAATTT
>CAZXYB010000103.1:2055-4620 GCA_964644855.1 uncultured Atribacterota bacterium
ATATAAAAATACCCCAGCAAATAAATCCATTTTGTTAGTTAAAACAAAAGGGACCTATCCGCTGGGGTCTTTTATACCCACGGTGTAATACTAACACTTTAATATTAGTATTTTATACCACTCGGTCCAGACTCTAATCTTAATCTATTAGACGGAACCCTAGGTATACTCCCGAAAAATAAAAAAACTTCCATCTTTGCCTTAGTCCATAAAGACTAAAATAGGGACGAAAGTTATTCGTGGTACCACCCTAATTTAATAAAGAAAAGAAGGGATAACCCTTTCTTACCTTTATCCTTAATTAGTAGACAATATATAACGCCTTTGAGACGTCACAGGTTACTATGTAATTTCACCTGTGTATAAAATATTTGAAGGTGAGATTTTCGGCAAACTTATGCTGCCAATTCACACCAACCATTGGCTCTCTTTAGCAATCTCGGTTTGCCTACTTATTCCTTCATAATTTACATTTTTTGTTTATTAGAAAATAGGTTACAACAACCAAGCTTAAATGTCAAGCGAATTTAAAAAAGTATTGAGTATATAGTATCGAGTATCGAGTTAAAAAAGAGAAAATAAAGATAGAAAAAAGTAATATTCTTCTTTTTATCTTACTACCCCACTAAAGTTTACACTAACTTAAAAATTATTTTTATTTTATCCGGTAAGTTTATAGAAAAACCGCTACGAAAACTTCATTTTTTAAAACTCAAAAGTTTAGATGTTTCTTACCGCTCCTTTATCAGCAGACCCTACTAAATCGGTGTAATATTTTAGATAACCTGATTTTATTTTAGGTTCAGGTAGTTTTAATTTCTTTAGTCTTTCTTTAATCTCATCTTCATCTAATTTAATATTCAACTTCTTCTCCGGTATATCAATTTCAATTATATCTCCTTCTTCTACAATAGCTATTAGGCCTCCCATGGCTGCTTCCGGAGCTATGTGCCCAATAGAAGCCCCCCGCGTAGCACCGGAAAAACGACCATCGGTAATCAAAGCTACGTCTTTATCCAATCCCATACCAGCGATAGCCGAGGTGGCAGTCAACATCTCCCTCATCCCGGGTCCGCCTTTCGGCCCTTCATAACGGATCACTATAACATCTCCCTTTTTGATCTTTCCATCTAAGATGGCTTTAGTACTCTCTTCTTCTGAATTAAAGACCCTGGCTGGTCCTTGATGTTTTAACATATCAGGGTGAACTGCTGAACTTTTTACCACTCCACCTTGAGGAGCTAAATTACCTTTTAAAAATACAATACCACCTTTGGGGTTATAGGAATTTTCTATGGTCCTTATTACTTCATTATCCAATATGTGTGCATTTTCAACATTCTGACCAATATTTTGGCCAGTTACGGTAATCTCCCCTAAATTAATTATCTTCTTCTTGCTTAACTCTTTAATTAGAGCTGAAATGCCTCCTGCTCTATCTAAATCTTGAAGGTGGTATCCTCCTGCCGGAGAAAGACTGCACAATTGGGGAACTTGTTCTCTTATGCAATTAAAATCATCTATATCTAAGGGGATACCTGCTTCAGAAGCTATAGCCAGAGCATGGAGCATAGTATTAGAAGAACCTCCTAAGGCCATCTCTACAGTGATGGCATTCTCTATAGCCTTTTTGCTAATAATATCTAAAAACTTAACATCTTTTTTTAGTAGCTCCATAATTTTCATTCCGGCATGTTTGGCTAATCTTATCCTACGGGCATCAACTGCGGGGATGGTACCATTACCGGGGAGAGCTATACCTACCGCTTCCGCAAAAATATTCATAGAATTAGCGGTATACAAACCAGCACAGGAACCAACTCCCGGACAGGCATAATCCTCTATTTCTTTTAATTCTTTCTCACTTATAGAACCTGTTTGGAACTTTCCTACTGCTTCAAAGACATTACTTAAGGCAATGTTCTTTCCCTGGTGAAAGCCGGCTAACATAGGCCCGCCACTTACCAGGATAGTGGGTATATTGACTCTGATGGCTCCCATAATCATTCCGGGGACTATTTTATCACAATTAGGGACAAGGACTAAGGCGTCAAAGGCATGGGCTTTAGCCATCACTTCAATAGAGTCTGCTATTAATTCTCTGCTGGGCAAAGGATATTTCATTCCTTCATGATTCATAGCTATCCCATCACATATTCCTATAGTAGAAAACTCGAAAGGAACTCCTCCGGCCATCCTTATTCCATCTTTTGCTGCCTGAGCTATGTGTTTTAAATGAAGATGTCCGGGAATAATTTCATTAGCTGCCTGAGCAACACCGATAAAAGGCTTTGCCATCTCCTCATCTGTTACTCCTAATGCCTTAAGCAAAGAGCGATGGGGAGCTCTAATTATACCTTTTTTTACTACATCACTACGCATAATTTTATCTCCTATTTTTATTTTTTTTATAACAATACTACTATAAAAATACCCCAACTAATAGATCCTTTTATCAGTTCAATAAAAGGGACCTATCCGCTGGGGTCTTTTATACCCACGGTGTAATGCTAATACTTTTGTATTAACATTTTATGTCACTCGGTCCAGACTCTAATCATAATT